>NZ_JBFTPF010000130.1:0-8339 GCF_056398345.1 Paenibacillus sp. 01T442 | reverse complement strand
CGCTTGAATCACGGTTCCCTCTGGAGCCACACCAAGCTTTGCCTGGGTAGCTGCAATCGTTCCACTGGTACTCTGAACACCAGCCTTTACCTTGAAGATTAGGTTCAGAACCGGCGTACTGGCTCCAGATATCCCTCCCMCCGTATTAGCGGTGATGAGTCTCACTTTCCCAGCGGTGGCTTTGTCCTCTGTCACGATCTGGATGTTGTTGTTTGCACTTGCCGCACTCACATAATCAAATACGTTGGAATCATAAGACAGGGTGATGTCCTGGGCATAAACACTTTCTGTCACATTGTTCAGGCTAACTCCCACTGTAAAGCTGCTTCCAGGGTTCACCATGCTGTTTGCTGAAATTGCAGCTGTTGCTGTTACTTCTTGGGCTTGCTTATTGATGTTTACGGTATAAGCTTTTTCTGTTACTCCATCTTCGGCTACCACTCTAATATTCAAATTCGTCGTGTCGGATTGTAAAGTTACTTTTCTTTCTACTGTATCGTCAATTAAAATATTATTAACATAAACCAATGCATTCGCATTTTCAGGAGTAAATTTAACTAATGCCTCTGTAGAATTATTAGGAACAGCAATTGCATACTTATTATCTATCCATGTTGCTGTCGTTCCACCTACAGTAACCCTCTGAAGATTCGAGCTATTGTTATAGTCTTTCAAAATTGAAACAGTTCCGAATAATCTGCCAACGTAATTTGAGCCTCTGTTGGCAAACTTTACAGTTACTTTTGTTTTTCCTGCTATCAAATTTGCCGGGATTTGATACCTTACATCATAAAATTGATCTGGGGTTTGGGCTGCTATGGTTTCTTCTTTAATTAGATTACCATCAACATATACATTAAAGGTTCTTCCTTTATCACCGCTATAGTATCTAGTGGAAATGTAGTTACTTACTGATGGATCAACTACCAAATCATAACTTAGCCAGGCAGCTCCCGTTGATCCAGCCCAAGCTTGACGGTACTGTTCCCCCCCAAAAGAACCTCCTCCGGTATTTCCTTGCAGGTTATGTGCCAATTCGTGCTGGTCATTTGTTATTTGCACTTCATCGATCTTGGCAATTGCCTTTTTAGCCGCAGTCTTTCTGCTCAAAATATTTTTCTGGAAAGTCGGAGRATCACTTGCAGATAAATAGAAGTAGATCCCATATCTTTCCTTGTACAATGAGTAATATGGCGTAAACTTCAAATGATTGTCTTCATCCGTATTCCGCAGAGTGAATTCTAGCTTTCCTTCTGTCTTGACCAAATTGTTTTTGACATTATGGATCCAGTCATTCACATTACCATCCTTAATAAGGATATAATCCTTAAAAGTAACGCCCGCAGGCAAATTTGCTTTCTGTGAAGCAAGATGTGGAATCGCAACCATTTGCTCTGTTCCAAGACCTGCACTTAAAACAAGAGGACCATAAGTAAATGCTGCCGCCTCAGGATTATCTTTAAGAGTTGATACTTGTACTTCCAAAGGGAACGTCAATTCAACAATATCCCCTATCTTCCATACTCGATTTATCGCCATATATCCGTTCACTGCTTCCACATTCAATGTTGCCCCGTTTATCGTCACAGCAACCTTTTGACCTTTTGCAATCCAATCTGGTGATCTAAATTTAATATTAACAGCCTCGGAAGGTGCAGCGTTTATTTTAAATGTCGCTTTATCGCTTTGAGGTATGTCTGCTTGCTGTGTCAATTGAAGACCTTTTTCAGCCCAGTTCAGTTTTGAGCCTACGTACATGTTGACATAAAGATCTTCTTCAGTATGATAATATAAACTGTCATCCAGTTTTGTATAGCTTTCCATACCGCTTCCTGTATCACACCAGAAACTATCGAACTCTGTAGAAAATACTTTGAAGTATCCTGTTCCCATGGGCTTAAAGTACGTACTCATACCGGTTTCCGGATTAATGGACGACATAATCTCATTTTGCAAAGTCTTTTCATAATAATTTGCATATTTGATATTTCCAGTAAGCCTGAACAACTCTCTAGTAAGCTTTAACATGTTGTAGGAATTACAAGTTTCATCGTTTATGTTATTCCTGTAGTTATCAAATTGCCCGGGTTCTCTAAAATGCTCATTTTCGCTATTCCCACCTGTTACATAGGTATGGTCGTTGATCACCATCTCCCAAAAATTCTCCGCTGCTTTTAAGTAAAACGACTCCGCTTCACCTAATGTCCGATAACGATTCAATGCGCCAATAAACTTAGGAATTTGTGTATTTGCATGCTTATTTGCCAATACGTCTTGACCATTTACGATTGAAGTAAACAGGGAATCTTCATCAAACATATGAGCTGCCGTTAAATGATTCGCACTATTGGTATATTTATACAATTCATACAAAGCGTCGTTTATACCGCCATATTCTATATTCAATACCCTTGTATGAGTAGCATCATCCCATGTTTGAGTTCTGTTATACGACCAATCTCCCAACTTACTTGCAATCTGCAAGGCGTCTCCATTTCCTTCGTATTTATAAATATCTACAAGCCCAGTAATAATCTTATGCATCGTATACCATGGTACCCAGCTTTGCCCTTCGATCTTTCCTTCAATAACATCAAAATGTGTTTCCGGCGTAGCGAACAGATATCCTTTACTGCTTGCATTTTGACATGCTTTCAATTCACTGATAATGTAATCTATCTTGCTCTTTATTTGCGTATTCAGTGTCGTGTTATTTATCGTTTGTTTGTAAGCCTGCGATAACGCTGTCATATAATGCCCCAATGTATGCCCTCTAAGATAGCTCCAATTGCCTTCCCAACCGTTGTAAAGCTCTGCTTTCTTAGGTAAACCTGCTACTGTTCTAAATCCCGACAAAAGGCGATCCGGATCAAGTTTTAATAAATATTCAACCTCTTTATTGAATGCATTCACATAATAAGGGTCTGTAACGTCTACCTGCTCGATGTCAAAATTTTTGATCTTTGCAGAATCACCTAAATATTTACTGGTTTTTACGACTATTGAAAATACTTTGGTTAACGTTACTGAACCATACGTTATAGTAGCTTGTATTGTAACCGGAGTATCTACCCCTGGGTCTGTAACCACCCCGGTGTTTGAAATAACGTTTGTATTTGAAGAACTCCACGAGATTATACTTCCACTTACACCTTTTGTCGGGAAAGTAAGATTACCTCTCGTTGTCTCAGGCAAAATGATTGCATCTTTGTCTTGTTGTGCAAATTTACTCTCGTCTATTACGCCGCCTTCCGCTTTATAAACGTCACGGATAGCTTCATCTGTCGCAGCTACACTGTAAATCTTGAATTCATCCAAATTCAGTTTTGAATAGCCCCCRCCATATAGGGGTGAGTTAAAACCTAAATATTTATGATCCGTATTATTTGCTGCAATGCTGCCGCCCTGTTTATTATATGAAACCTTTTGAGCAATACCGTTACGATAAATACCCACATTTTTTGTTGCGTTGTCATAAGTAACCGCGATATGGGTCCACTCTCCAACTGGATAGAATGAGCTCCGATCCCCTGTAACATACGCTTCCTGTATACTAGTTCCTGTGGACAGTTTTAATGGAACTGTATCACTCAGTATGCTTAAATACCATCCTTCTCCCATCCAATTGCCACTAGGCTTGTTCCACATGATCATGTTTTCGCCTGTTAACGTGGAATCGGGTTTCACCCAGAAGGATACAGTCAGGTTTTGGGGCTGTAATGCCGATGACGTGCCTAAATCAATATAATTATTGGTTCCATTTAGTTGTAAGGCTTTACCAACTTTACCATCCACATATTTTGGGGTGCCATTTAATACCCCTTGAACCTTTAACTCCAGTTGTTTTGAATCATTTAACGCTGCTGCATATGTCGGACTCGTGAACACGGAAAAACCTAAAATAAGATTTGCCATCAATGTTAAGGCTATAATGTTAGGTACCGTCTTCTTAATTGATTTGTTTTTACCTTTTTGAGGTTTCATTTACATTTCTCCTTGTGAATTTATTTTTAAATTGTGTACCACAATGAAGTACTGACTTTATTAGGCGGCCGATTTAAGTTTAGATGTTCATTTCGGCCGCCTTTGAAACAAATGGTTAGCAACGCTGCTATAACTTATTGGATCTTGGATGCCACAAACGCAAGATCGTTAATATCGATCTTATTATCGTTGTTCATATCAGCAATCTTGGCTGTCGCCCAGTCTGTTCCAGTAGAATTCTTACCATAATAGTATGCAACCATTGCCAGGTCGCCTACATTGATGCTTCCATCCTTGTTGAGGTCTGCGGACTTCATAACTGCTGCCTTGAAGGTATCTACTGCACTGCCCAGCGCTGTTACGCTACTATCAACCTGGGACTGTATCGCACTTTGATTGTCTTTTACAGCTTTTGCTGCGTTGAGGGCAACACCGAAAGCATCCTTGGCTGCCTGCGGGTATTGACCGGCCGCTGCACCAACAACTGCTGCGTCATACAAACTCTGTGCACTCGTAATGACTGATGTCAACGCTGTCTTATCAACAACTACTTCAATATTTCCTACTGAAATGCTCTTACTGCCAAGTTGCGCTTGAATCACGGTTCCCTCTGGAGCCACACCAAGCTTTGCCTGGGTAGCTGCAATCGTTCCACTGGTACTCTCAACACCAGCCTTTACCTTGAAGGTTAGATTCAGAACCGGTGTACTGGTTCCAGTTATTCCCCCTGCGGTATTGGCTGTAATGAGTCTAACTTTTCCGGCAGTGGATTTATCCTCTGTCACGATCTGAATGTTGCCCGTTGCACCTGCCGCACTTACATAGTCAAATACGTTGGAATCATAAGACAAGGTAATATCCTGGGCATAAACACTTTGTGTCACGTTGTTCAGGCTAACCCCCACTGTAAAGCTGCTTCCAGCTTTCACACTGCTGTCTGCTGAAAGTGCAGCTGTAGGCACTAGTGGCTGCGGCCATACTGGATCTGTGGTTGCATTGCTTGTGGTTAAATAGATTCGGTCGATGGCGAGGCCGTCTTCCCTTCCCCAAAAGTTCAATTCATGCACGCCAGCGGTGACATTCAAAGTAGCTCCGCCAAACATACCACCACTAGAACCACTGATATTAGCCCATTTAAACTGACCACCGCTAACACCTTCAATACCATTGGTCGTGAATTTATACTGATTGTCTAATCCAACGTGGACGGAGTCCGAATCGTAACCGAGAGTCTTAACAAGTATCCAAACATTGTAGGTTCCTGCGGTCGTAAAGTTGATTTTATAACCTAGTCTGGAATTGACTGCAAGAGACGCTGCATCCGTAGCTGACGCAGTGAACCCATTATTAGGCCCAAAAAACATAGCTTTCGTGGACTGTCCGTCAACAAGCGACCAGGTATGGCCACTTATAGTGCCATTTACATAGGCATTGGCAGTGTTTTCTGCTGCTGTTTCTGCCACAATGGCCACTATGGGAGGGGTATTGACAGATACAGTAATTTGGCCTGTTGCAGCTTCACCTAATACTCCCTTGAAACTTACCGCAACATTGGTTGTTCCGCTTGCTTTAGCCGTTATTGTACCGCCCGCAACATCTGCGATAGCAGGACTTGGATTGCTATAGGTTGYTGTTGTTGTTACATCTTCTGTGTGTCCATCATAATACTCAGCTGTTACTTTAAATGTTGCTGTTTTGCCAGATTCCAGAGCAACTGAAGCATTGTCGACTGTAATCGTTTTCACCGTCTGTTCATTCTTCAAGTCTTTTACAAGCATATTAAGTGTATCTGTTTTTCCGCCATAGCTTACGTCGATGCTTGTTGAGCCATAGCCCATACCGGTTACAACTCCGTTGCTGACACTTAAAATACCGCTTTGTACCGGATTTGCAGCTGCCTGAGAAGTAACATCTACACTTGTTCCATCCGTGTATATGGCTGTAACCTTTATGCTTGCCTTGTTGGTTCCGGAAACAATATCAATCTTTTGTTTATCGATGGATGCGTTGATTGCAACTAGATCATGAACAGCTGTCTTTTGCCCGAACTGCCAATAATCTACCTTGAAAAGATTACCTGTTGATGCACCCCTGAATACCATATATAGATCATGGACTCCTGTAGCACCTAAAACACTTGTTGCTTTTGTTTTCCAAACATTGTCTCCACCTGTGTTGGAAATAGGAAGCGTCCCAATCAATGGGCCATCTGCAGCATCAAGATGCAGTTCTATGGTTCCGCCGCCTGAACCACTTGCAACACTAGCTGCATATGTTCCAGCACCTGTAGCGCCAAAATCAACAGCCTCAACTTTTATATAATCTCCGTTATCAATACTACTTACATTCATTCCGCCTTGGCTGGATGGTTCTGTTGTTATACCGGATTCCCAGGCTATTGTTTCGGCTTCGTTTCTGGTATATGGGTTTAGATTGTTCGCACTGCTAGCGACACCTTCTGATGTCATATTAAATGATGGAATTGTACCGTCGGCATTATATAAGAATTTTTCTATACTAACAGAACGTTTGTAGCTTCCCCCTCCCAGCAAACCAACCTTGTGATAGAAAAAGTAGGAGTCTCCTTTAAAATCAATAATACCCGGATGGTTTGTAGAACTACTGCCTTGTTGAGGCATGACTACCCCTCTATACGTCCATGGTCCAGTCGGGCTAGTACTTGTCGAATAACGAATCGATTCCGGAAAACCGGACGCATAAGCCAAGTAGTATAGTCCATTACGTTTATATATCCAGGGGGCTTCTTCGTAATCTGGTCCAAATGCTTCTGTTGTTAATGGTACTGCAGAGATTGAACCGTTCAGCGAAATCATATCTTCGTTTAGCCTTGCATAATACAAGGCGTTATTACCCCAATACAAATAGGCCTGACCCTCATCATCAATAAATACCGTCGGGTCAAGATCATCCCATGAATGACTTGCATATGTGGTCATATCATTCGTAACAAGAGGCGCACCAATTGCATCCTTAAAAGGACCTGTGGGACTGTCTGATACAGCAACTCCTATGGCTATTCCTCCTTTACCAGATATCGTAGAAGAAACCGCTACATAGTAGTAAAACTTTCCATTTCGGTAAATAACCTGTGCCGCATTGGCATCCTGAGTCTGGTTTGCCCATTTAAATGCAGTGACATCCAGTACAGAACCATGATCGGTCCAATTCACCATATCTGTTGAAGAATAACATTTCCAATCAACCATTTTATAGGAAGTTGTAGCTACATCCAGATCATGCCCAGTATAAAGATACACAGTACCGTCGTACACCAATGGAGCAGGGTCAGCGGTATAAACGGTTTGTACGACTGGGTTATCTGCAAAGGTTACAGACGAAAAAATCGTTGAAGCAATAGACATTATAGATAAAAGGCTAAAGATTTTTTTCATGAACAAATCTCCTCCATAGACATATAGAATGGATATGGACTGGGAGATAAAGAATCCCCGTCCATATCCTTACATAATGAATCTTTTAGTCTATCTTGGATGCATCAAACGCAAGATCATTAATAACAATTTTATTATCGTTGTTCATTTCAGCAATCTTGGCTATGTCTCACCATCTGAATCACGGTTCTCTCCGGAGTCACGCCAAGTTTTGCCTGAGTTCCTCCCACTTTCGCTCAATCTAAAAAATAATGTTTGACCATTTGTACGAATAGACATTGGCGTTTTCATCAATGAGACTGCCAAACCTGTAGTGGCCCATGGCGACAGAAAGCGCTGAAGGTTCTATTTGCTGAAAAGCTGCAAGAAATGATGAAGGCAGAGCTCGACACGCATTTGCCTATATTCTTAGGAAGTATTTACCAAACACTTCCGAAATCACCTCCTTTACCTCCATCCAGCGAGAGTCTATCTTGTTAATACTTGCACTTATTAGCTGCCTTGAAAGCGGTTTCCATAATTATATCCTAGAATATTCAGGAAAAAAATGTAATTTCCTTATTCGAAAGTGTAATTTATTATCCATTCCTTTGTTATCACTATTCAATTTTCGCCACTTCAGCACCAGTAGTAAATGCTGTAGGCGCCAGAGGCTCAAAAGGTATTAGGCTAAGAGAAAAAGACAACTTCTCCCCCAAAAAGTGGAGTAGAAGTCGCCATTTTTTTAACAAGTATGAAAACGAGAGTAAGATACTTATTGAAGTATCTGGGATGCCACAACCGCAAGATCACTAATATCAATCTTATTATCGTTGTTCATATCAGCAATCTTGGCTGTCGCCCAGTCTGTGCTATTGGAATTCTTACCGTAATGGTAAGCTTACCGTAATGGTAAGCTACCATCGCAAGATCACCTACATTGATGCTTCCATCCTTGTTGAT
>NZ_JBFTPF010000129.1:0-8529 GCF_056398345.1 Paenibacillus sp. 01T442 | reverse complement strand
CCGTCATCTTTGATGAGGAGATGCATCGTGTGATCTTCCAGATAAGCCCGAATCGAGATGCTGCCTTCACGCTGGGTTCGACTTAATATTCCATGTAGAATGGCATTCTCGACAAGTGGCTGCAGGGTGATTTTGGGAATAGGATGACTAAGCAGCTCTTCAGGGACGTCAATCTGGAAATCAATTTTATTTTCAAAACGAATATTCTGAATCTGCACATAGAACGAAACATGCTGCAGCTCCTCACGCAGGGTGATAATATCTTTGCCGCTGCTGAGGCTGACTTTATAGAAACGAGCTAGTGCCTTGACGACTTTCTTAATGTCCGTGTTCAGGCCGCTGTCCGCCATCCAGTTTATCAGATCCAATGTATTATACAGAAAATGTGGGTTTATCTGCGATTGGAGTGCTTTTAACTCTGCATTTTTGACCTCTTGTCCCAGACGGTAATGTTCCTTATTCATGGAGCTTATTTGCTCGATCATGTAATTATATGTTTGGATCAGCTCACCAATTTCATCTCGACCTTGCGTCTGAGCGAGCGCGATGAGGTTTCCATTCTGCACATCCCGTAAGCGGCTAGTCAATTGCGTGACACGTCGTGTGACGGAGAAGGAGAAGAGGTAGGCTAACAAGTAGGCGATGACCGTCACGATGAGCAATATAACCAACAAATCATTGCGCAATTGATGACTTTGCTGCACGACCTCATGCAATGGAATGACAGTGACCATTCCCCAATTGGAAGGCAGTTGCCGGAACAAATAGTAATTGTTATTCGTTTGCCAAGTGGTGGAGACTGCATCGTCCCATGTATCAGGCAAATTGACTAGCGTGGTCACTGAAGGATCCGAGGATAGGATGATTTGTTGATTCTGATCCACCAAGAAGGTCGTACTGTTTCTGACCACATTCGCTTTACTCAGCATGGAACGAATCGTTTCCGCTTGTACATCAACGCGCAATTGACCGATCGGAATGGCATAATTGTTCGGATCCAATATACTTCGAACCACATAAAGCGAAGAATTGTCATGTGTGGCTTTCTCCCCAAGTTCAGGGGCTGAGCACCATAAATATTTGGCATGCAAGTCATTTAAACGGTCGAAGCAAGGACTGTCCTTGGTTTCATTTAGTGATAAGAAATTCTCAGTCTCATTCGCGAAAATAAAAGCACTCGGCACGTAAAGGATGACACGTGAAATATCGAGACTATCCTGCATGGAGCGCAGCAGCTTCTTGAGATTAGCGTATTCCTGCAGCTCACGATTGATATCACTGGTTACATTGTTATCCATCAGAATGTCCGAGATGGCCGAGTTGGAAACGAGAATATTCGTTGTCTCTGCAATCCGCTGGACGCGATAATTCAGAAAGGAATACGTCTGATCGAAGCCTTGCTTAGCCGAATAGGTGACATGATTGATGATGATATCGGACATTTTCTCCGAAGCAATGAACTGATAGAAGCCGAGTGGAAGCATGATCAGCAGCAAATAGGTGTACATGATTTTGTGACGCAGCTTCGTATTGTACAGCCATTTGCGCAGCATTTGAATGAATGAGAACATCATGACTGGCATCGCTCCCGATACTCGGAAGGTGTCATACCCGTGGATTTGCGGAAAATTTTGGCGAAATGCTCCCCGTCCTTATAACCCACTTGCGAAGCCACATCGAGGACCTTTAGCCGGTTATTGCGCAGCAGTTCCTTCGCTTTTTCCATCCGATATTCGGTCACATATTGCTTGATCGTTTTCCCTGTAGCATCCTTAAAGATCGAAATAAGATGAGAAGCCGTCATCTGCATATGATCACTCACGTCCTGGACAGAAAGATCGTCATCGGCATAGTGGAGATGAATGAAACGTACGATTCGGGAGCTTGTTGACGACATGCCGCCGCTCGAGCGCTCTTGAATGGCTTTTTTCAATTCGTCTAGTTTCATGGCTGTCACACGGTGGATATCGTCCAAATAATGACATTCCAGGATCAGCTTCCAAGCCACATCATTTTCCTCCGAGGTGTCGAAGAGGGTGATATTTCGACCATGAGCGAATTTGTCMATTTCCAGAATGAAGCGGTAGTAGAGTTCTTTCACACTAACAATCAGCGTGCCTGGATGCTGGCGAATATCGGCGGTTATCGTCGCGAGCAGCTGATCGGCGTCAGCGAAATGCTCTTCAGACAGCGCTTCCGAGAAGCGGACGAGTTGTTCAGGCTGCGACACGTAATGCAGCGATTGTGCATCACTTCCCGTATTATCATGCAAAATGAGGGAGCACGGTTTGTGAAAAAACGACTCCTGTAAGCGAAGCACAGCACTCGTATAGGACTCCTGCAGCTTATAGGCGGAAGGGACAATTTTGCCCGCTGCGATGGAAAATAAATCATACTCCCGCTTCAAGGCAGTAGACAGCTCATAGCACAGATGTTGAACATGGCTGATCGCGATACTGTCATTCTGCTGTGAAAAGAAGTGAACGATCGCGTGATGATCATCTTTCCAAGCGTACAAATAAGGCAGCTCACAGCCAGCAAGCGCTTCATCTATTAAATGTCCCAGCGATTCTTTCCGTGATCCTGGTGAAATCAGCTTGATGACAGCCGTTGCAGCGGGCGCTTGCATGACTGCTGTGAAATCAGCCGCCAATAAGCGACTATGCAGCATATCCTCATCGTAACCGCCGCGAATCAACTGCAAAGCGGCTTCTTGCTTCATGTAACTCTTGTTTTCTTTGGCTACCGTATCATTGGCAACATGTCGCTGTTCTTCCAGCACGATATCAATTGCTCCCCGCAGAGCATCTTCCAACTCTTCCACATCAATTGGTTTCTCGACATAACTAACCGCCTTCAAGGTTATCGCGGCTTTCAAATATTCTTTATCGGCATAGCCGCTCATAAAGACGATTTTGCACTGCGGGTACTTGCGGCGAAGATGAAAGGCAAGTTCGATGCCATCCATCCGCGGCATGCGAATATCAGTGAGCACGATGTCCGGTTTAAACTGTTCCGCAATAGCCACAGCATCCAGACCGTCTACAGCTTCATGGAGTTCGGTGATGCCAAGACGCTCCCAACTGACGGATTTGAGTACGCCTTCTCGCGTGAATTTCTCATCTTCTGCAAATAGAAGTTTCATGACAGGCAACCCCCCTTAGATGTAGCTATAGATTATCTCATATTTACACGCAATACCACTAGCTACAGGACTTATCTGCAAAAGTTACAKGGAATCGATATTTTGTCGGGTTATCACGTTCCATGTAACCTGTTAATTTAGATACAGGAGAGAGACAACTAGAAACGGATGGGGGAAAGGTAGAGATGAGAACAGGACTCCTGTATCGCATKAGATCCAAGAAAGCGCTGTTATTCATGATTGCGCCGGCTGTTATTTACTTCTTGCTGTTCAGCTATGTACCGATGGCAGGCATTGTGCTGGCGTTCAAGCAGTATCGCTATGATTTAGGAATAATGGGGTCCCCATGGGTAGGTTTGGACAACTTTAAGTTTTTCTTTATGACAGGAGATGCCTTCCGAGTAACCAGGAACACACTGCTGTACAATGCGGCATTCATTCTAATTAATAATGGTTTGCAAATTATTGTCGCCATCTTCATGGCGGAGATCGGGTCCAAGCTGTTTCGAAAAACAGCGCAAACGGTTATGTTTTTACCTTACTTTTTATCCTGGGTTGTCRTAGGGGCGGTTGCTTACAATTTGTTTAACTACGAGCATGGAACCGTAAACACGGTTCTGCGTGCGTTGCACATTCCTGAATTAGATATCTATACAACGACGGAGTATTGGAAATATATCTTGGTATTCTTCTCGGCTTGGAAAGCAGTGGGGTATGGCGCCGTGTTCTATATGGCCTCCATTCTGAGCATTGACCGTGAGACATATGAAGCAGCCGAAATCGATGGAGCCAACGTGTTCCAGCGCATTCGATACATCACCTTACCATCACTTCGACCAACGATTACAATACTTGTGCTGTTAGCGATTGGCGGCATTTTCCGTGGTGATTTCGGACTGTTCTATCAGCTTGTGGGTAATAACGGCCTGCTTTATGAAACGACAGATGTCATTGACACTTATGTATACCGCTCACTACTGGTCAATAATGAAATCGGCATGTCGTCTGCGATCGGCTTCTATCAATCCATTCTGTGTTTTGTAACCATCATGGTGACGAATTTCCTAGTACGTAAATCCGATAAAGATAATGCGTTATTCTAAACTTACAGCAACTTGCGAGGTGGAACTATGAGTACGACCAGTGTAAAAAAGAGTCAAATCGATCAGCGAATCTTGGATGCGGTTGGCTATGTCTTTATAGCAGTGATATGTTTGGCATGCTTGATTCCGTTCTTGCTCATCATCAGTGGCTCATTAACGAGTGAGTCATCGATTACTAGCGATGGGTTTCGCTTATGGCCAAAGGAATTTTCGTGGGATGCCTACACCTTCGCGCTCAAGCATCCACAGCAATTTGTGAGTTCGTATTTGTTGACCATCACTTTAACGGTGACAGGTACAGTTGTCGGATTATTTATTTCCGCGATGGCAGCGTATGTGCTGCAACGTCAGGATTTTGAATGGCGCAGCGGATTTTCGTTCTTCTTCTACTTTACGACGTTGTTTAACGGTGGACTTGTTCCCTGGTATATCTTAATGGTTAACTATTTACACATGAAGAATACGTTCTGGGCGCTGCTTGTCCCGCCATTGTTAAATGTGTTCTATATTATCATCTTACGAACGTTTTTGCGCAGCATCCCGGATGCGATTACTGAATCTGCCAAAATCGATGGAGCAGGGGATTTCACGATCTTCGTACGATTGATTATCCCTTTGGCTAAACCCGGTCTAGCTACGATTGGCTTGTTCACCGCGCTGAATTATTGGAACGATTGGTTTAACTCGTTGCTGTTTGTGCAGAATGAGAAACTGTACACCCTGCAATATTTACTTTATAAAATGTTAGGAAATCTCGAAGGGATTCGCAAGGTTATGGCGATAACCGGTATGCAGGTAACTGACTTGCCTGGCGAGAGTTTGAAAATGGCCTTAGCCATTCTTGTAACGGGACCGATCATTTTCTTGTATCCGTTCGTACAGCGTTATTTCGTTCAAGGCTTGACAGTTGGAGCTGTAAAAGGGTAAAAAAGGGTAGCCCCGGGAATTCCTATTCCCGGTTTATCATAACTTATCTATCATTTATAAGGGGAGAATAACATGGCAAACACGAAGAAATTAGCCACACTCAGTCTGGCATCCTTATTTGCAATGGGAACTGTACTCACAGCTTGCAGCACCAAAGAAGCATCGCCTTCTCCAAGTACATCAGTGGTTCCACAAGCAAGCGCTTCCGCGACTGCAGCTGCTAATACGGGTATTGATACAAGCAAGGAAGTTAAGCTGAAAACGGTTCTGTTAGGCTCCAAGCCGAAGGCTTTTGATGAGGTATATGGGGAAGTCAATAAATTAATGAAGCAAAAGATTAATGCCACACTCGATATTAGCTTCTTGGATTGGGGCGAATATCAACAGAAATATCCTTTGATGTTTGCTGCGAATGAAGATTTCGATCTTGTCTTCTCAGCGACGTGGTCCTATTATGCTCAGCAAGCTACGAAGAATGGTTTCATGCCTTTGACGGAGGATCTAATCAAGAAATTCGCGCCAAAAACATGGGCCGAAGAGCCGAAGGTCGCTTGGGAGCAAGCGAAGATTAACGGGAAAATTTACATGATTCCGCAAAACAATTTTGAGTACAGCTATCATATGATTGGTATTCGTGGCGATCTGCGTCAGAAATATAATTTGCCTGAGCTGAAAACGTATGATGATTATGTAAATTACTTGAAAGTGATCTCGGAGAAAGAGAAAGATTTCAAGCCAAGCATTGGGGTAAGTGAGTTTAATTCGGTAGAGTTGATTCAGCCGAACGAGTGGAACTTTGTCGTGCCGCAGCTGCCTATCGTATATAAAGTAACGGAAGCAACAGGCAAGCTTTTCAGCTATGTTGATACTCCGGAATTCGCTACATTCTCTAAGAAAATGTTCGATACTCAAAAAGTTGGTGCTTGGTCCCGTGATGCGATTGCCAACAAAGTAGATAAAACACAAGCTTTCAAAGATGGTAAATTAGCTTCCGTTGAGTGGAATCTAGGCACTCTGCTGCGCACGAAATCCGAAATGCAAACGACGCATCCGGATTGGAAAGTGGAGCTATACGATCTAAGTGCAGACAAGAAACGTCTATCCAATCCATTCATCAACAATGGGATGTCCATTCACGCGGGTTCCAAGAACTATGAGCGCGCATTGATGGCGATTGACCTTCTTCGTTATGACCCTGAGATTCATGATTTGACGAACTACGGTATCAAAGGCAAGCATTATGAGCCAGTAGGCAAAGATCAATTCAAACCTCTACCTGCGTCGGCTGATTTCCCGCCATCGGGTACAGATCCATGGGGCTGGAACTCATTGAATGAGCGTCTGGATTCGACAGTAGCTGAAGAGACAATTAAATTCACAGAGAACTGGAAGAAAACCGTAACAGTTAACCATCCTTTGGAGACATTTACGTTCGATGATACTAAAGTGAAGAATGAAGTTGCAGCTGTCAGCAACGTAATGGAAACTTATGGTAAACCATTGTTCTACGGCTTAGTTGATCCTAGCGATGCTGGACATGGTTTGCATATTTTCAAAGACAAGTTGAAGCAAGCAGGGATCGATAAAATTGTGGCTGAAATGCAAAGCCAAGCTGATCCTGTAATCGCTAAAAAGTAAGTGTGTGGACCGCTTCCTGCGTGCAGGGAGCGGTTTTTTGGTTGGGCGAGATAGTAGGGGAAATCGACTATCTCGGGTGGAACGGGCGCCGGCAGGGATTCGCCTTTCATGAATTTTAGATAACATAATATTAGTTATGTAAAGATTTTTACAACTGGAAGGAATTCACAAACTTCATATGGAATATATATACATAAATTATAAAAGTGAGGAAGAGCCATGACACATCGTATTTTTAAATGTTTTAGACTATCTCTTGTGATAACCATGCTGGCGTTATTGACAGTTGGTTGTTCAGAATTATTTGAGTATAAACCAAGCCTTAAAGCTAATGAAATAGCTCTTACACCTGTAGAGTTGTTCAAGGGGGATGGTGCTAAATTCAAGCCATTTATGGGGGCAATGTCGGGAGCATTTCAATTACGTTATCAAGGTACGAAACCACATGCAACGTTGGATATTGATATTTGGCGAAATGGAAAGAAAGAGAAGACGATCGGGGCAATTGGCGATTTGTTCTTTCAGACACAAGCGGAAAAAAGTAAAGAACTGGAGGTCATCATCTCCATAGATAAAGTTGCTATAGAAGGGCAAGCTGCTCTGAACACGATAAAAGTAGGTTTGCGATCTCATTCAGGATCAAACATAGCTGTTTTTACCGCTCCATGGGATAATCAACTGAACGCTATAGGTTTGATTCAAAATAGTGACCCCCGCATCCTCAACACGAATGAGTCCGTTCATGTCTGGGGAATGCATGCGACGAGTACGAATGAAATTCGTACGTCGGATTTCACACCTGAAGCGCTAAGCAGGATTGAATATGCGATTATGTTCACCTTGCGTTTTGATGAAATAGACCAAAAAAGCTGAAATAGGGGAACCCTAAAATCAGCTTTTTTCACATTCTTTTGCTTGGATAGGTATTAACGCAATGTCTTCAAAGCCCCGCTCCAAGCAATGACTTGATCAAACATGGTGTTCGCAGCGGCATCCTGACGCGGATTGGGCTTGAGCACTGTGAAGTTCTCAAAATCAGTAAAGAGGGACAAGGTTACCTGAGCACGCACGCCGGCAATATGTAATTCAGCTAAGATGAGTCTTAGGTTCTCTGCAGCACGCGCTCCGCCCGTACCTCCACCATAACTGACGATGCCAGCTGCTTTATCTTTCCATTCATTGAATAGGAAATCTAGCGCGTTCTTCAGCGCCGCTGGTACGGCATGATTATACTCTGGTGTCACGAAGATGTAGCCGTCGTAACCCTGAATTGCTTTCGACCAAGCAATGGTATGTTCTTTCGTGTATTTCATCATCATAGGTGGATGAGGTTCATCATAAAGTGGCAAACTAAAATCTGCCAGATCGACGATCTCAAATATTGCATCCGTACGTTTGCTCGCTACTTCATGTACCCATTGAGCGACGACTTCGCCTCTACGTCCTGGGCGAGTGCTGCCGAGAATAATTCCGATTTTTAACATCGTTATGGCCTCCACAAGATTAAGTATTTACGAGTAGCATAACGGTTGAATAGAATCTTGTGCAATTGAAAATACAGTTATAACAAATGTTTCCCGTGGGGGATCCATAATAAATGATTATTGTTTACATAATATAAGTTAAGTTTACTATTATTCTAAAATTGACATTTTCGCGTCATAAAAACAGATACTTTTTGAAATTTGTATGAACATGGAAGCGGATGTATATGAT
>NZ_JBFTPF010000128.1:0-8750 GCF_056398345.1 Paenibacillus sp. 01T442 | reverse complement strand
AAATAAAAGTACCCTATCGAGAGACTTTTTTAAAGTGTCTACTCGATAGGGTACAGTTTAGTCAGGAGTGGCTTTGTCTTTTATATACTGATGTATATTGGTGGTCAAACTGTACTTTGTGCTTAGATACATTACGGTGATCCGTACCATAGATGGCAGGTCAAGTGTGATTATTTTTTTATAATAGTTTGAAAAAGTGGGAGGGAAGAAATGACAGAGCTTGAACGAGATTTAGTAATCAAACTAATGAGCAGGAACATTTCGGAGGATGAATTTAGAAATGAGTTCTTTAGTGGTAAGCATCCTGAGCAAAAAATAATAAGATTATTAGAAAGAGCACTTGTGGAAAGAAACGCAGATGATGTTGAATTTACATTATTTGCAGGATTTGACCTATTCACAGAAAAATCAGTCCMTATCTTGTGCGAGTTGCTTGTGAGTGACTCGCACTCTCGACATGAGGACATCGCAAGAAGTCTACAAGATTTGAAATCTCCTGAAAGCATTGAAAGCTTGTATGCCGCTGCACTGCTAAAGTTAGATTATCTTGATTTTGATGAGAATTTTGCACTTGCAAGAAAATGTACATGGGCATTAAGTGCAATAAATACTATTGAATCTAGAAGGAAATTAGAGTTGCTTGCTCAATGTGACAATGAGATTATCAGAGGTTTTGCTAAAAAGAGACTTGAATAGAACGGGAACACGATACTTAAAATTCCAATCGTTAAGGCCAGATAAGTAAAGCAGGCGCCGTAGCGACCTGCTTTACTTATTGAGGCATCGGGCAGGTAATTGCAAAAATGCAGCCACAAATGCTTTCGAACCTATGTATAATATTGGAATAGAGTAGGAWAGAGCGTTATTTTTAGATTACTATTTATTAAAGGAGATAAGATGGTCATGAGTCAACTTGCTAGATTTAAAAGATCAATTAAAACAATTTATAAGCTAATCATTTCAAAACTTAAATCAAATTGGTCCCTTCGTGACTATCCAATTGAATACAGACAGCAAGAGATGTTAGATCTTACTRATACCAATCTTACTATGTACCCTTGGGAAGCAAGAATAATTAATTGGAATACAATGAATGGCGATGGATATACAAAAAAAGAAGCATTTTTAAAACTTAGAGAAAAATTTGAGAAATATAAGTCGGAAGGTCGGGAATTACCTAGACCAGGTCTTAAAATGAAATTGACATTTGCAAGTGCTGAAAAGATAGGAAGCTTTGATACTGCTGCTGTTCAATTTTTTAAAGTAATATTTGAAATTGATTATAACGGAATATTTATTTCTGACGAATCATCAATGTATGATTTCTGCTGGACTGACGATTCGCTTAATGAAAAACAGTTAAAAATTGCTGAAGCTTATGGAATTGATATAAAGGATATTGAAGGACTAAAAATTGTGGATATCTTGAGGCGTATCAAAGAGGCACAGGCTTCAAAAAGGTCTGTACATAACTTGTGAATACAATACTAATCAATTTTGCGAGGTGTTATTTTTGGAAGAAAAGAATTGGTTTATAAACGAGTTTAGAGAACTTGCAAAAATCCATTTTTCAACTAACGATTTTATTGATGTAGATTCAACTTTACTTTCAATAACATGGAAAGTGAATATGTGTAAATTTCATATTGAAGAATATCAAAAAATTATGAATAGAACCGCAAACAACAATGTACCTCCCATTGTTGATGCCGTTGGTAAAATACTTAAACGTTCAACGGATTTAGAAACGATGAAGGAATTTTGGGGAAGTATTTTTATTTCCGAATCTCACATCATTGCCTATGCTCAATCCCTGCATTCGCTTGCAGATATTTATGCCCATCTAATAGTTTGCGTTATGGATTTGAGATCAAAGTTTAAAAATCCCAAACATATTTCTTTACTATCAGTATACAAGGTAATTAGCAACCAAAATAATGCAAAAGTCATTGTTGAAAAAATTGAGCATCTTCAGCAATCTATGGAGTTTAAATATCTAAACGCTTTTGTAAATACTACCAAACATCGAAGTTTAGTACCGGTTAATTATTCAGTAAATTTTAATGAGGAAAATTTTGGGCTTAAATTTAAAGGATTCAAATATGATCAAAGTGAATTTCTATCTAAATGGGCTAATGAATTTACTGGGATCGAGTTTAAGAAGACATTGGGTATGTTTATTGAAATTGGTAATGAAATGAACGAATATCTAAAACGCTGTAGCGAATGGACAAATTTCAAAAGATTGGAACAACATTAAACTAACACAAAACTAACACAAAACTAAAGCTCAACATACATCAATAAATATGAAGTTTTCTGAAATACGGTGAGAGAGTTGATAAAATCATGAAGACAGTAGGAACGGTAAAGATATATTTCCTGACTGCCGAAGAAGGCGGGCAAAGTATAATTCCAGTTGGAAACTTCTCAATACCCATCATTTTTGAAGAAGATAGGGAGTTAATATATGGCTTATGGAGTGCAGTAATTGAATTTCACAAATCTCCAAATACTCAAAGAGATACAACTGCAGACTTGTATTTAGCTTTCCATGAGAAAGAAGAGTCACCGAATCATTTAATCAAACCTGGAATGAAATTTGAATTAACGACAAATAGAGTGATAGCCAGAGGGGTAATTGAATCATTAAAAATTAAGTCAGGTATTAGAAGATGGGGCGAGAAAATATTCTGAAACTCTGACATAACCAGTCTAATAAGATGGTACTATTTGTAATAGAAGTGTGAGGTGAATAAATATGAGGAATATCGCTAAAGACTCTCAATTTCTCAAAGAGAGAACTGAGATGATGCATTATTTTCAAGAAATGTTCCACAAACCAGAGGAAACTGAAATTATTAATTCACCATCGAAGAAATTCAAGCTGGTAGTCCATCACTATAATCATGAGGAAGGCATTACCAGGTACAATTACACTAAAGGGATAGTCACGGACAGTGACAACAATATTATTGACACTATCTATAGAAACCTTGACCCATTTTTATATAGTTGGGTGGAGGTAAATGGAACAGAATACCTATTGTGTGGACTTGATTATCAGGGGTATTCAGTTGTTGATTTATTGAATAGACAAACTAAACATTATATCCCCGAAGAAGCTTATAAAGGTCGTGGGTTCTGCTGGGCGAGTCTGTAAAATAGATTGTGTAAACTCCTAAGCCTATTAAAATGGAAGTATAGGAAAGGTTGGGGAGAACACGTGGGATTATGGACAAAGCAGCAGCTCCGCGAATTTATCAAGGAGAATAAATTGGTAACGGCTCAAGATGCCCAAAACGCATTGAAGAATTTGTTTGCAGAGACGATTCAAGAAATGCTAGAAGCGGAAATGGACACACACTTGGGCTATCAAAAGCATGAAGTGGAGAACAAAACAACCACGAACAGCCGTAACGGAAAGAGCAAGAAGCGCGTAACCAGTGAGTATGGTGAGCAAGAAATTATTGTTCCTCGCGACCGACAAGGTGAGTTCGAGCCCTTAGTGGTCAAGAAACACCAGTCGAATGTAACGGGCATTGAGGACCAAATCATAGCCTTATATGCCAAGGGAGTCAGCACCAGAGACATTCAGGATCATCTCGAAAACATGTATGGGATTGAGGTCTCACCGACGCTTATTTCCAATGTAACGAACAAGATCATTCCGCTCATCAAGGAGTGGCAGAACCGCCCTTTACAAGGTGTTTACGCCGTTGTTTTCCTTGATGCGATTCACTTCAAAGTCAAGCAGGACGGGGCTATTGTGAACAAAGCAGCCTACATGGTGATCGGGATTGATCTCGACGGAAACAAGGATGTACTAGGCATGTGGATCGGTGAAAATGAGTCTGCAAAGTTCTGGTTAAGTGTCCTAAACGACCTGAAAAACCGTGGTGTGCAGGACATCTTAATTACCTGTGTAGACAATTTAACCGGCTTCACACAAGCCATCTCGGCCTGCTATCCAAAGACAGAGATCCAGAAATGCATCATCCACCAAATACGCAACTCAACCCGCTATGTTTCCTATAAGGATTTGAAGAAGGTAACGGCCGATCTTAAGCCCATTTACAAAGCTGCATMTGAAGAAATGGCTCTGGTTGAACTCGACCGATTCGAGGAAGCTTGGGGAACCAAGTACCCTCTCATCCTTCGTTCCTGGCGTAATAACTGGGATGAGTTGGCGACTTTCTTTAAATACCCGCCCGAAATCCGCAAACTCATTTACACGACTAATATTATTGAAAGCTACCATCGTCAGCTTCGGAAAGTAACCAAAGGAAAGAGCATCTTCCCCACGGACGAAGCTCTCTTAAAAATGCTCTATTTAGCCACGATGGACGTCACACGAAAGTGGACAGGCCGCGTCCAAAATTGGGGACAGATGCTGCTCCAGCTATCTGTTTTTTACCCAGACCGCATCGGTCAGCATCTGCGTTGAAAATTTTCTCCCCTCGGGGAGAAGGGTTTCTTTTTAATGAGTTTACACAAAAGATTTGACAGACCCTGCTGGGCTGAAATAATATACTTCCAGCAAAAAAATCTAATAGTGGTTGATGGGTGTTACTGGGCATGTCCTTATGAGCTTGTCTTCTACGATTTCTCTAGTCCGATGAGTGTTCCATACAAAGAATTATTTCGTGTTGAGGTAGATAGTATTAAAAATTGGGGTAACTGGAAAACGATCCATAAGATTAGTTATGTTGATGAGGAAAATAACGATAAGGAATTTGTTTTTTAGAACTATGCTAACGCATTGCGTTGCTCAAACGCGGTTAGATACAGAACTAGTCCAGAGGTGATTACAGTGAAGGTCAATCTTTATCTAGATGATTTAAGGGATTGCCCAGAGGGTTTTATTATCGCAAGAACAATTGAAGAAGCAATACAATGTTTTCAAGAGCATTCAATAGAACTATTATCACTTGATCATGACTTAGGCGAAGATGAGAATGGAAATGAATTACGTAATGGTTACGATTTCGTTAAATACTTTTGTGAGAATGGTTTAAGGGCTAGCAAAATTTACTTACATACAGATAATCCTGTAGGTCGAAAGAATATGTATGAAACATTGTTAGCAGCACAACGTAGAGGATTTATTGATGAGGATATTGAGATATACCATTATTCAATTACTGCAAACAAGTATTCAGGAGAATAATCATTGATTCCGCTAACGCAGAACGAACTTGTTCGATCGATCGACTCCAATAAAAAGCTCAGAATAGAGGGAATGAAATAACATTGGATAATAAGGAATTAGAATTCTACAAAACATTTATTGATGATTTAGTGGAGCTTCGTCCTGCTGTGTATTCACGYAGGATAATGGGAAACGGTTGGCCACGGACTGTTGAAAACGAAAGGATAAACAAGGTACTAGCTGAGTTATCGCTAGAACAAAAGGAGGTTTTTGCATTAATTGCACAATCTGCTCGCGATGGTGGAATTCATGATGTACTCGTTTATTTAACAAAGCAGATTAATCTAGCGGGTCTTGAAATCGCAAAGAATGGGATTAAGATGACAAAGGAACCCTTTGGTTCTGAAATGTATTTTGATTGGGTTTGCAGAAAAGAAGGCGATGCATGGCCGGATTCAAGTAAGTAAACCTCCCGGTTAAGCCGTTAAACGGTGAACTAGAAGTTAACAAAGAAAAGGATTGTATTAAATATGACAAGTCCAATTACTTTAATCATTGGGATTTTATTTGGATTGATCTTAATAATTTTCCCTAGCCAAATGTGGGAAATAAACAAATTTATGCTTAGGAAAAATAATCAAGGTGTCTCGCAATTCAAAAGTGAAAAACCAGATAAAATTGCAATACTAATAAATAGGACGGGTGGAGTTTTTATTATTGCTTTAATGAGTGTAATAAGATTGCTACAAATATGACTTTGCTTTTAACATGCGCACAGTTTCTTGAAGTAACGGATAACGAATGTAAAATAACATTCTGAGAAGGCAGCTGATCCAATTTGATCGGCTGCCTTCTCAAGTAACAGAGGATAGTTTAATTAACTGCACGAATTCATAAGATATAGGATACGAAATCAAAAAGAGAAGTAGGTGAGCATTATTTTAGAGAGAATGTATGCAAGAAACTTTATGGATTCATTATTTTACCTTTTTATATTTATTAGATCTGATCCAATGAATCCTGTACTTTATAATCTTTTACATAAGTATCAATACTGGTTACATAAAGACTTGGTAATTAATAATCGTTCCATAAATAAGTTAATAAATGAATTAAATTTAGTTGAAGACCACCAATATAAAGCAGCAATTATCTCTAAGCTTAAGAAAGTCAGAATATTTAACAGGACTAAAAATATTGAAAGGATTTATCAAAGTATTAGACCGATCAAGTACATAATAGAAAGTTTAATAAATGTAATTGATCGGAAAGAGACAGAAAAGATAAGGATTATGGCAAGTTCAGTACAYAACTACCCATCGTTTATTTTGGGTAATTATTACTGTAATTCAATTGATTTCTGGAATGAGCACATTAGCTATTACAATAGAACTTTTCAAAGTGACTTTATGAACGAATGGAAGCATTTATTTCAAGAATATTATCCGAAGCACGAGAAATGAGTATTAATCTATCGGAACATGGAAGCTCAATAAAGCACAGTGTAGGCAGCTGACATCAAGCAGCTGCCTCTTCCCCGCTAAACCGAGGGACGGGGGAGAGTGTGGTAACAACCACCAACATCTTTGGAAAACTAGGCTAACATTTATGAATTTAAATTTGGTCGAAAGAAAACACAATGTGGACTGCCGCGCGAAGGCCAATGCCTATAAGCGGTTATATAACAGGTTTATTCACTCTATTCCATATTGTGGTAAAATACTATTAAAAGTGATGTGAAAATTGAGGTTAGATTAATGAAGATACAAAAACGAACAGCGAGATCAGCGTTGGCGTGGGTAGTTTTACTAAGTGCACTGTACTCAATAATTGGTGAAATACTCTTTCAAACATTTTACTACCACGATAAACTGTTAAATTACTTTGAATGGTGGGTTATATTACTCAGCGTTGCTTATACCACACCAGCAGTAATGTTATTTAGAAATCGATTTTGGTACTTTAGTGTTTTTATTCTCTTTTTTTACGTTGTGTTCTCTATTATTTTTTTGTTTGTTTTTGGTGCAATGTTTCCAATAACTGATGACAATCCAGCTGGTGGAATTCTGGGAATCATGATTCATGGTATAAACATTATTAGCTTTAGTTCTGGAACAATTCTTGGATTATTAATTAACATATCGATTCATTACTACATGAGGTTAAATTATGAAAACAATATCGGATAAATATAGAAAGCATATCATTATATAATTTGCTGCTAAGCAAACGACGGGTAATGGTACCATGACAACAGGACACCAGAATTGGGAGTGATACAAGTTGCACAACCTCGACGGTTTATTGGACTTGCTAATTGAACTAAGGAATTTGATAGACTCTCCAAATACTGATGTCACTTGGTCGCGTTTCGAAAACGTTGAGGATGTCCTAACGACCATAGATATGCTCGAACAGCGAATCAAACTTGGAGAAGATACAGCAATAAATGAACTAATAATCTTATTGGGTCCAACTGGATCATTCCAAGAAATATCAATCGATAGTGGTTGGGGTGAAAAATTTATTAAGTTAGCTACTCGGTTCGACGATCTTGTTGACTCCAAAAGTTTGAGCAAACGCAGTACGATAGTAGAATAGCAATCGCCACAGGGCTGCCGAAAAAATGCTGGTAGCCTCATTTCGTTAACAGGTAGATTAAAAAGTGTGTGTTTGGAGGAAGAAAGATGGGTAAAGACTTAGATTTGTTTGAGGAGGCATTAAAACTGATTATCGCTGGTGGGGAACTGCAAAAGGTAAAAGCGTCAGAACAGACGATTTCCTTTCTAGTTGAGTATCAGATTCCTAATGAAATAATTGATTTCTTCTATCGTTTTTCATTTGACCAGCATATTAGATTCAACCATGTGTCCTTTTATCAAGTCAATGAGATGCCTAGTGAAAATTTATATGAGGAAAATCAGCGGTGTATTGCTGAAAAGCTACTAATAATAGGCTGGGGTTTAAACGGAGATTTCATTGTATTGGATTTAGAAAAACTAAAAGTAGGGTATGTATTCCATGATGATTTATGGGAAGATAAGTCCGTTAATCCAAGAGACATTTTTATTAATCTTAATTGTTCAATTGGTGAGTTCTATTATAATGCGGTTACAGTTGAAGATTTCCCTGTCGATGGATACGAAGCAGAACAATATATAGAAAAAAACTGATCAATCCATTCTTTATTAATGGATAACGTTAGTGAAATAGCGGTTGCTTCGGGCAACAGTTTTTTGTTTTTCTCCGTTAAAGGAAGATTACGTTAAGGAAATACATGTCCAAAAGCATGGAACCTGCACTATTAAGGGTTTCGTATTAATTAATAATTTGGGGCTACGTTTAAGGCAGGAGATATAAAAATTATGGAAAAAGTTATTTTTTTAATTATATTTTTTTCTGCCTCAATTTTTTACGGTATTGTTGCAATAATTAACCCGTACTGGGCCTGGAAAAAGGGAATTGCAGCATCTAATAAGATCCGAGAACCTAATCAAGTAGACCTAATGTTGTTGCAATAATTAACCCGTACTGGGCCTGGAAAAAGGGAATTGCAGCATCTAATAAGATCCGAGAACCTAATCAAGTAGACCTAATG
>NZ_JBFTPF010000127.1:0-8779 GCF_056398345.1 Paenibacillus sp. 01T442 | reverse complement strand
AAATAAGCAAACGCCGGTGACGGTGAAAACGTCCCGCTTACATAAAAACGTATTTATTGTCTTGTTCAGTCAATTCTCGAATATTAATGATGTTGAGAAATTTAAAGGCTCTCTGCTTAAGATTGAGGCTAAGGATCAAAAGCCGCTGGAAGAGGGAGAGTATTATTATCACGAAATCATCGGCTGTAAAGTCATCACAGAAGATGAGCAAGAGCTGGGACTGATCTCTGAAATACTAACGCCAGGAGCTAATGATGTCTGGGTGGTTTCTTTACCAAAAGGTAAGCAGCTATTACTTCCCGTGATTGATGATGTCATTCTAAAAGTGGATATTCCGAACAAAACAATTCGGATTCATTTGATGGAAGGGTTATTGGAATGAGAGTTGATGTCTTAACCTTATTCCCAGAAATGTTTGAGGGTGTATTCTCCTCCAGTATTTTAGGGAAAGCGCGTGATAAAGGGATCGTTTCCCTGAGCACGGTTAATTTTCGGGATTATTCCACGAACAAGCATAATACCGTTGACGATTACCCTTATGGCGGCGGTGGGGGCATGGTGCTGAAGCCAGAACCGATTTTTGGTGCCGTCGAAGATTTGCCAACACATCAAACAGCTGATGGAGCAGCTGTAAAACCGCGGGTCATCCTGTTATGCCCCCAGGGGGAGACCTTTACCCAGAAGAAAGCGGAAGAGTTGGCTGGTGAAGAGCATCTTGTGTTTATTTGCGGTCACTATGAGGGTTATGATGAAAGGATTAGGCAGTACCTGGTGACGGACGAGCTATCGGTAGGTGATTATGTACTAACCGGCGGTGAAATACCCGCTATGGTCATTATAGACAGTGTAGTGAGACTTCTACCTGGGGTGCTCGGGAACGAGATGTCGGCGGTAACGGATTCTTTCTCAACGGGACTTCTGGAGTATCCTCATTATACACGTCCTGCCAAGTTCAGAGATTGGGAAGTCCCTGAGATGCTTTTGTCTGGTCACCATGCCAATGTGAAAAAATGGCGAAACAAAGAGTCACTCATTCGGACCTTAGAGCGCCGGCCTGATTTGCTTGAGGGCAGAATATTGTCCAAAGAGGAAAAGTTATGGGTGTCTGAATGGAAAAAGCAAAAACAAGAATCCAATAGATAGGTCCTCAGAATCTTCTCTATTGAATTAATCTTGGGACTATGATATTATATATTCTGTTGTGATTTTTTCAACAGTTCGAGTCTGGTGGTCCTCTACGCATAACAACTTAGATTTTACTAACTATTAGCGGAATGAACACCTGTGTGGAAGGAGGGAGTCAACTATGAATCTTATTCAAGAGATTACGAAAGAGCAACTCCGTACGGATATTCCTAATTTCCGTCCAGGAGACACACTTAAAGTACACGTAAAAGTTATCGAGGGTACACGTGAGCGTATTCAGCTGTTCGAAGGTGTTGTTATTAAACGCCACGGCGGTGGAATCAGCGAAACGTTTACAGTTCGTAAAATTTCTTACGGTGTGGGTGTGGAAAGAACTTTCCCATTCCATTCTCCGAAGATTGACAAGATTGAAGTGGCTCGCCGTGGTAAAGTTCGTCGTGCGAAACTTTATTATCTGCGTGGTCTTCGTGGTAAAGCAGCAAGAATTAAAGAAATTCGATAGTAAAATGGGGGGCTTGTTCAGTCAAGTCTCCTTTTCATTTTTTCTGTACATAATAGGACATAATAGAGATCATACCAAAACTGGAAGAGAGGCCGTCAGTGATGGAAAATAACGATCAAATGCAACCTAATCAGCCGATCAGTGCTACTCCAGCAAAGACCGGGCAAACAAAAAGTGAAACGTGGGAATGGATTAAGGCGCTAGTAATAGCAGGAGTACTTGTTATTATTATTCGTTGGTTTCTCTTCTCCCCATTTATTGTTGATGGAGATTCGATGCATCCGAATTTCTTCACAGGCGAGCGATTGATTGTCAATAAAATCGTGTACGATATTCGTGATCCGAAGCGCGGCGAAGTCATCGTTTTCCACGCACCTGAAGGTAAAGATTATATTAAGCGTGTCATCGCTCTACCTGGAGAAACCGTGAAGGTAGTTGGGGACAAGGTGTACATAAACGGTGAAGAATTAGCCCAACCTTTTATCCAAGCTGCCATTGATCAAGCGGTTAAAGAAGGCCATCCGTACAACACATTACTGGATTTCCCGGAAACGAAAGTGCCAGAAGGCGAAATTTTTGCTATGGGTGATAATCGTCCGAATTCCAAAGATAGTCGTACGAAAAGTGTTGGCTTTGTGCCATACAATAAAATCGTAGGCCGTGCAGAAGTAATTTTCTGGCCGGTGAAGAAAATTAGTTTCATACATTTTTGAGGTGAAGAGAAATGACCATTCAATGGTTTCCCGGTCACATGACCAAGGCTCGCAGACAGATCGAGGAAAAGCTTAAACTGATTGACGTCGTGATTGAGCTCTTGGATGCCCGAATCCCGCTTTCCAGCCGGAACCCGATGGTTGATGAGATTTTAAAAGGCAAGCCACGTCTCGTATTGCTCAACAAGAACGATCTGGCTGATCCGCAAGTGACGGCAGAATGGGTGAAATATTTTGCAGATCAAGGCTTACCCGCCTTGCCAATTGACGCTGCGAACGGAACGCATGTCAAAGAGATTCTGCCTCGCGTCAAGCAACTTTGGGCTCATAAAATTGAGACGATGCTGCGTAAAGGGATTAATCCCCGTGCGATTAGAGCGCTCATTGTTGGAATCCCGAATGTTGGTAAGTCCACACTTATTAATCAGTTGGYAGGCAAGAAGATTGCTGCGACTGGTGATAAGCCAGGTGTGACCAAAGGTCAACAATGGATCAAGGTTGGCACCGAGATGGATCTGCTGGATACACCGGGGATTTTGTGGCCTAAATTTGAAGATCAGATGGTTGGCATGCGTTTGGCTGCAACTGGGGCCATCAAGGAAGAGCTTCTGCATTTAGATGACGTAGCTTTGTTTACCATTAAATATATGGTTCAGCATTATGGTGCTGGTATCCAGGAACGCTTTGGTGTTCAGGAACTACCGGAAGATATGGATAACATTCAAGAAATGGTGAAGGTCATGGAAGCGATTGGGCGTAAGCGCGGCGCTATTGTGAGCGGTGGGAAAGTCGATTTGGACAAAGCTTCCCTCATTATTATTCGTGATCTGAGAGCTKGGAAAATGGGCCGTATTTCGTTGGAACGACCATTTTAATGATGATGAATCAGGAAGAACCTGGGGCTGAGCCTTGGGTTTTTCTTTTTTTTGTGGAGATAAAGTTGAAAAAAATGGGTGTRGCTTGACGAAGTGACGATCCTATATAATGAAGGCATGGGAAAGGGGCCGAGATAGTGCTAGAACATGAAAAAGACATATGGCAGCAAGGTTTCACAGCGATAGCAGGTATTGATGAGGTTGGTCGCGGATGCCTATTTKGGGATGTTGTGGCTGCTGCGGTTATTCTTCCGAGGKGGCATGTGCTTGAAGGAGTAAATGATTCCAAAAAGCTATCGGAGAAGAAGCGCGAACTGCTGTTCGATCAAATAATGAATGAGGCGATATCGGTTGGTATTGGTATTGTCAATGTGGAAGATATAGAAGCAATTAATATCAAACAAGCATCAAGATTAGCTATGAAGCAAGCGATAGAGAAACTAGATCAAGTACCGGATTATTTACTTGTTGATGCTGAAAATGTGGACATAGATCTTCCTCAATCAGCCATCATTCATGGGGATGCGTTAAGTCAATCCATCGCTGCAGCTTCCATCATCGCCAAAGTAACGAGAGATCGAATGTGTCTAGAATGGGACGAGCAGTATCCAGAATTCGGAATAGCTGTACATAAAGGTTATGCGACCAAACACCATCGAGAGATGCTCTTGAGATATGGGCCTACGCCGCTACATAGAAAATTATTTATTCGTAAAATTATGGCTCAGCTTGAAGCGCAAGAGAACGAAATGCAAAACGAACAGCTCTTATTCGATCTTATTTAATGTAACGAAAATGGCATCAGACGCCGATATTATACATACGTGTAATCAGATTTGAGGTGAGCTGTATGAATATTAGTGGATTAATTCGCAACTTAGTCGGGGATTTAACGGCAGCTGATCCGAAGACGCTCGAATTAAAGGTAGGGCAAATTGTCAAAGGTGTAGTGCTTCAACTCCTGAGTGATCAAGAAGCGCTAGTGAATATAGGTGGCACGCAAGTTCGTGCAAAGCTGGAAACCMCTCTTAAGCAAGGGGATGTTACCATGCTGCAAGTGCAGCCAGAATCTAAGGGCGGTCAAATTATTTTGAAGCCGCTTGTTGCCTCCGACGTGCAGATCGCGGATGACTCGCTCGGTGAACTTTTGAAGGCTTTTGAGGTAAAGGGTTCGGCTGGTAATCGTCAAATGGTGCAGCAGATACAGCAAGAAGGCATTCCCGTGTCCAAGGAAAATGTGAAGGCATTTGAGAATGTGATGCGAGAGATGCCACAGGGAGTTAATAAGGAAGAGTGGCTGCAAGCGGCTGTATTAGCCTCGAAGAGGGGGTTGCCGCTCACACCTGCGACAGTGGATGCTTTAAAGCAAGTGACGACCGGCCCGCCGGCGGGTCAGGTGTTTGAGAAGCTAGAGCAGCAGGCGAACGCGCTGCTTGAGCAAGACCCGACACACCCTGCGGCGGATACCGCCAAGCAGGTTGTGTCGCTGCTCAAGGAGCTGCGTGCTACCGCCGCAGCTGTAAGACCTGCGGAGACGGCTGCKCCAGCCTCCGTCGCGGACGAGCCTGCGGCTGCGCAATCGCAGGCCACGGGCGCCGCACCAGCTGCTCCGCAGGCTGGTGGCACTACCGCGGCTGCGCCGCGTGGCAGCGAGCCTACGGCGGCCGCTGCAGGTGCAGCCCCGCCCGCCGCACCAGCAGCGGGCGAAGCCCCTCCCGCGCCGCCAGCAGCTGGCGCGGCAGGAGTGGCCGCTTCGGCGAAGCCAGCGGCCGACGGGCACATGGCTCAGGCGCGCAGCGCTGAGCCTGTACGGCAGGGCGAACCGCTGCAAGCGGGTTCGCCGAAGCCMTTGCCTGAAGCCCCGCCTGCGAAGCAGGAGGGCGGGCTTGCCCCTAAAGAGGCGCAGGTTAGTGCGCCTCGAGAGGCGCCCAATGCTGATCCAGAGACCAACTGGATCAGCAAAATGCTCAAAGCTGTTGGCATTGAGCATGAATCGCATGTCGCCGCCAAGCTGGACGAGCGCGGCAATCCTATGCCTGTGCGCCAACAAGCGACAGAGAATACCTTTTCGCTTTTTAGCAGCAACGGCGCAGATCAGCAAGGGGATTCTGCGAAGCCAGCCACAGAAACCCTGAAAAGCCTATTACTTCAACTTACTGCATCTGACGATACACCTGCGCCACTGAAAGAAGCGGCACAGCAAGCGGTCAGTCAAATAACGGGGCAGCAGCTTATGCTGACGAATGACAAGAATGCCATGTTTACGCAAATGACTATGTTCGTGCCCTTCCTGGACAACACAGGTCAACAAACAGCAGCTATTCATATTCAATCCCGTAAAGGAAGTCGTGGCGAGCTAGATGCTAGTAACTGTCGTCTTTTGTTTGATCTTCAGATGAAGGTAATGGGCAACACACTACTCGATGTTCAAGTCGTGAACAAAATTGTCTCGTTGAATATTCACAATGATCATCCGGCACTAGCTGGTTTGATGGAGTCATCCAAAGATGAGATTGCCACCGCCATGAATAGTGTGGGTTATCAGTTTATTTCATTAAAATGTTCGCCATACCCTAAACCTCCTGACATTCAAGAAGGTAAGGAAGAGGCAACTAAAATAGGGTCTTTGGATGGTCGCGTAGATTTAAGTGAGCATTATCGCCCGAGAACGTATAAAGGGGTTGATGTTCGCGCATGAGTCCTCCCAATAAAACGCCCGAGGAATCACAGCTTACCCCGATCAAAAAGGCAGTAGCGCTCCGTTATTCACCAGAGGCACAGAAAGCCCCAACCCTCATTGCCAAAGGGAAAGGGCATATGGCTGAAGCGATTTTGCAAAAGGCCAAGGAAAGCGGTATTCCGATTCAAGAGGATAAATCGTTAGTTGAAGTGCTATCCAAACTTGATTTGGATCAAGAAATACCGCCAGAGCTGTATCAATTAGTAGCTGAAGTACTAAGTTTTATTTACCGATCCGACCAGCGTATGAAACCTTCGCGAGGCCTAGATGGATGAACAAATTTTATAAAGATGATCGCAAAATGTTGGGAAAACAAGGTGAGGAACTGGCGTTCAACTATCTTCTAGAGCAAGAGTATCAGATTGTTGAGAGGAATTGGCGCTGTCGTTCAGGCGAGATCGATATCATTGCAGAGAAGTCGAATAAGCTCATTTTTATTGAAGTGCGAACAAGACGTCCGTCTAACCGATTCGGTACTGCCAAAGAATCGGTGGACTATCGCAAGCAGGCGAAGGTTCGTGAAATTGCACAATTTTATATGCATCGCTTTCATAAATATGAGCAATCGATTCAATTCGATGTTATTGCAGTTGAAATGTCAGAAAGTAACACGGATCCGAAAATCATACATATACAAGAAGCCTTTTGACAGTCATTTAGCCTTATGACAAGTCAAAGGGCTTTTCTTATTCAACGTATCTATATAAATACCTTAGCTTAGATAACAATTTCATCGATGCGTTGGTTTTTATCTAAATTCCGATATTGAATGGCTTCTGCAAGATGAGCGKGGAGAATGCGATCACAACCGTCTAGATCCGAAATCGTGATGGCAAGCCGTAAAATTCGATCATGCGCGCGTGCACTTAATCCTAATGCGTCAAATGAAGTCCGCAGTAGCTGATCGCACTCAGGAGTTAATTGACAAATTTCCCGCATTAATCTTCCGCTCAACTCATTATTATGCTGAATATCTGTTCCAGCATAACGCTGCTGCTGTCGCAAATGGGCCTGCATGACTCTCGCTCGCATCTCACTAGACGACAAATTAGAGGCATTATCTTTTAGTTGGGCATAGCTGGGTTTTGGAACTTCAACATGGAGATCAATTCGATCAAGAAGCGGACCTGAAATTTTGGAGCGATATTGGACGATTTTAGCGGGACTGCAAATGCAAGCATTAGCTTCTGTTTCAGCACCATAATAGCCACACGGGCATGGGTTCATAGCTGCGGCTAATATAAAATGCGAGGGGAATGTGTACACAGCTCTTGCTCTGGCAATCATGACGTAGCGATCTTCAAGGGGCTGCCTGAGTACCTCAAGGGCATTTCGTGTAAATTCCGGAAGCTCGTCTAAGAAGAGAATACCACGATGAGATAAACTCACTTCGCCGGGTTTGGGGATAGTTCCACCACCGACGAGACCGGCAGCTGAGATGGAGTGGTGTGGGGCGCGGAACGATCTTGCACGCATCAGTGTTGAACGGTCTGTTAGCTTGCCAGAAGCGCTATAAATTTTCGTAACTTCGAGTGCTTCTCGGTCTGTTAAAGGTGGAAGTATAGAAGGCAAACGCTTGATAAGCATCGTTTTCCCAGTTCCTGGAGGACCAAGGAGGAGTAAATTGTGCATGCCTGCGGCAGCGATCATCATGGCGCGCTTTACCTGATGCTGTCCATTAACGTCGGCATAATCTTCAACATAACCAAGGGAACTATTGCCGGAGATAGAGTGTTCGTCTGATTCACGCTCAAAAGTTTGGTAAATTAATTCGGTGTGAGAACGTGTGTTCCATTTCTTGAAATCGGATAGATTCGTAATGACACAAACCTCAACACCTTCGATTAAAGCGGCTTCTTGCGCGTTCGCAGTTGATAGACAAACTCGCTTAATCCCTGTTTTCTTGGCAGCATGGACCATAGATAGKACACCAGGAATTGGACGTAGAGAACCATCTAGCGCTAGTTCTCCTAGAAATAAGGTGGAAGCGAAGCCTTCAACATGCACTTGGCCTGTCGTAATGAGAATACCAACAGCAATCGCAAGATCGAAAGACGAGCCCTCCTTGCGCAAGTCAGCTGGAGCGAGATTTACCGTAATTCGGTCCATAGGGAAGGTGAAGCCACAATTTTTGATCGATGAACGTACGCGTTCTACGGACTCACGAATCGCTGAGTCAGGAAGTCCAACTAGGTTAATCTGAGGTAAGCCGCTCGAAATATCCACCTCAACTTCAATCGTTCGACCCTCAATTCCTTGTAAACAAGCACTCATCACTTTGCCATACATAAAAAACACCTTCTTCTCCACGGAATTCACAGTCACAAGAACTGAGTTTCGAATTGGATAAAAGGTGCTTCCTCATTGATCCGATTAATTTCTTTTATTATAATCGCAATTGGTAAAATTACGCAAATATTGTCGAGTCACTTTCACGTTTTAAAAATGTGCGACATGCACATACTGGAAGATGAGGTGATGATATGCAGGAGAAACCATATTTTTGTCCCAATTGCCGTTCAAATCGCATTAAATTTAATGTAATCACGAGTTATTCGCAGTCTTTTCTAAAGGATGCACTTTCCGGGAATATTACCGAATTCCATGATCCTGGCGTCATTCCTGAGCCTGAGCCAACGATTCAGTGCTTAATCTGCAACTTTTCAGCAAATGAAATGCGTTTTATTAAGCAAGCAGAGCGTGAACCACGGGTAAATACAACACCAACATCGTTCTATTAATCAAGTTGAAACATGACGTATTTTTCAGAAGATGAGAAATACGTTTTTTATTTGTCATTATT
>NZ_JBFTPF010000126.1:0-8876 GCF_056398345.1 Paenibacillus sp. 01T442 | reverse complement strand
CGCGGCAGAAGCACCGACTTCGTGCGATTAATTTTGACATGTAAATAAGAAGGAAATCGCCCTCAACGAGCAGTTTAATAGCCCCAGTTGAGCGGCGATTTACTATTTCTTATGAATGACCACTAGCTTACGTGAAGGAGAGTTGTCATGCTGACAGTTCGAAATTTGAGTAAAGTATTCCCTCCGGACAATCAGGTCCTATCGCAAATTAGCTTTCAAGTAGATGCAGGAGAGTTTATCGCGGTAATCGGCAGCAGTGGTAGTGGGAAAACAACGCTGCTTCGTTGTATTAGTCATCAAGAGAAATGGACAAGCGGTCAGCTCATATATAACTCGATTGATATAACGAAGCCAGGTCCCTGGGACCGGTTCAAATTGGGTAAGGATTTCGCTTACCTGGAGGAGAAGCCTTTTCTAAATCGGAATAAAAGCGCTGTCAAAAATGTGTTGATGGGCAGGGTGTATCAAGCCCCTCTTCGGATGGTTACAGGATTGTCGTCGAGAAATGAGAAAATCGATAGCATGGACTTTTTAGAAAAGGTCGGCCTTTTGGATAAAGGTGAAAAGAAGGTTGGTCAGCTTAGCGGGGGTGAACAACAACGTGTCGCCATTGCGAAAGCGTTGATTCTTGGTCCCAAAGTGCTAGTAGCAGATGAACCCGTATCCGGTCTTGATCCTAAATCAACGGAATACATCCTTCAGGATTTGAAATCGTTATGTAAAGAACGGAACATGAGCGTTATCGCGACGCTTCATAAGGTTGAACTTGCCGAGCGTTTTGCAACACGCATTTGGGGGGTATCGGAAGGTCGGATTGTTTTGGACATTCCAGCTAGACCACTTACGTTGAATGAAAAAATGCTTGTGTTTGGTCAAATATGATTAGGGTCTTATTCGTTTGTTTGGGCAATATTTGCCGATCACCAATGGCGGAAGCGGTGTTTCGTCATCAAGTAAAGGAAGCTGGTCTTGAAGATGTCATTTTAATTGATTCAGCGGGTACTGGGGATTGGCATATCGGGCATCCTCCCCATCAAGGAACACGGGATATTCTTGACCGATATCAGATTGGTTATGATGGCTTAAAAGCCAGACAAGTTCGTCCTGATGATTTCTATCAATTTACTTATATAATCGCTATGGATGACAGTAATGTCGTGAACCTAGCTGCATTTGCTCCGGAATTTGTGGAGAATGAACAACGCGCATCGATACATAAATTGTTAGACTTCTCTAGTAATCAAGCAATTACTGAAGTGCCCGATCCCTACTACACGGGAAAATTCCAAGAAGTATATGAGATGGTTGAGGAAAGTTGTAGTCGCTTGCTTGCCTATATCGTGGATCAACATGGTCTTACGAAGTAAGGGGAATACAACACATCAAAAAGCAAGCTAGATAAGAGTGAGCCTCTTGTCTAGCTTGCTTTTTGCGTTTGTTCAGTATTGTTGAAAAATAATAGAACATTTCGTTCCGTGATTGAGGCTGCTAGTGAATGAAATTTTGCCATTCATTTTCTTGATTAGACTCATGACGACGACAAGTCCAAGTCCAGTACCGTGTTGTTTGGTCGTGTAGAAAGGCTTGCCCAGGGAGTTCAACTGCTTGCTGGTCATACCAACACCCGTGTCTGTGATCGAGATCTGAACGGCACTAGGATGTTTACAAGTACGTAATGAGAGCTTCCCACCATTTGGCATGGATTCAATGGCGTTCTTAATTAGATTCAGTAAACATTGGCGAAGCTTTTGAGATTCTCCAAGAATATAAAGAGGTGTTTCACATTCATGTGAAATATCAATCGCAATCTGAAAATCAAGTGCATAAGGGGTAATAAATCGTATGGTATGTTCCAGTTCTTCTTTGATATCAAGCTGTTCTTTCATGTCAACGGAGGGCTTCGCATAGTTTAGGAAATCAGTCAATAAAGTGATGGCTTGGTCTACGCCTGATAGCGCATGGTCAACATAACGCCTGYGATCCAGTGGAGTCAGATCCGATCTTGCCAGTAATTGCAGAAACCCCCGAGTAGACGTTAGAGGATTTCGGATTTCATGTGAAACTGTAGCCGATAACTCGGCTAGCATGCGATTTTTTTCAAGATGAGTGATATGCCTTCTCTGTAGTTCATATTTGTTAATAAAAAAAAGTAATGAAATCATAATCCATAGCGAGATAAAAGCGAGGGCTAAAACCAAGCCAGTGTACAAGGAAAATGGGGCTATGACATAAGGAGCAAGTGGTGCATACAATAGTTCATATATGATGAAGATTCCAGTTGCATACATGAGTTTCACCATCAAATTACCGCTAGTTACGCGATTTCGAACTAGAATTCCTAGCATCAGTAAGAATGTACTGCTTAATAGCGCTGGCTCCCAATAATAGTTCAAAACGAGCATACATCCGATATTAAATATGATCCATGTCATGATTGAAGGCGCAATACCAACGCATAATGTCACAAAAAGCAAGCAGATAGGGACTAATTGTAAGGAGTAGATTAACGGATCAATATCCGCAAAGTTCCAATAAAGAAGGATGAAGCTTCCTAGAACCAATGAGAAGAAGATATTCAAATGCTTTTCTTTATGTATGAAATGAGGTGCAAGAATAAGGTGGAGCAGAGCAGCGCTCATGATGTAGAAAAGGTTTTGTAGTTCATTGGCAATAATGAAATGAAGCAATCCTATGCATCCTTTCCATATTTCGACAATCTGGGAATTATTTCTACATTATCTCATAAATGTCGTTTGAATCAATAGAAATGCCCGATTTGGAATGCTAAAGATTTCATAAAGACTTATAGTCAATGCAGGTTAAACCGCTGTATAATAAAGAAAACATTGTTTGCAAACGTTTACAGTTTTGGAGGATTTGAAGCCGAGGAGAGATGTGAATGCGGTTGTGCTCACAGGTGTGCGGTGTTGTGTTTAATCCGATTGAAGACGATTATGTAGACGTTTGTGAAGATTGTGAAGCATGGGAGAATGACATAGACGTAGACAGGGAATCGTTTAGTTTTTATTTGGGAAAATGCGGTTTAATCATTGATTATTTGCTTTAAATGGCTGATTTAAAAAAAGGTTGATTACCAGCCATTTCTTGTTACAATAATAGTAGATTTATTATTCACACTATTCACTCTATATGCAGTTCATTTTTGAAAGGAGACCAAGCATGGTAACTTTACCTAAATTGAACGATCTCGGATTTTTCGAGATAAGGCTGGAATCCATCGGCGGTCTAGGTGCGAATCTGGCAGGTAAGATGCTGGCTGAAGCAGGAGTCGTTGGCGTTGGTTTGAACGGTGTCAGTTTCTCATCCTATGGGTCTGAGAAGAAAGGATCTGCAGTAAAAGCACATATTCGATTTTGTGACATGGATACGAAGATTCGGGATACATCACCCGTTGAACGACCGCATGTTGTTGGTGTTTTTCATGAGTCTCTTTCCAAAACTGTAAACGTTATCAGTGGCATCTATGAGGATAGTACCGTGTTAGTAAATTCAACGAAAACACCTGATGAATTGAAGGAGAAGATGAAGCTAAGGGGGGGGACGATTGCCGTCATTGACGCAATTGGTATCTCGCTCGAGGAAAAGAATCGTGTAAATATGGCCATGCTGGGTGCTATGTTCCGCTTGTGTGATTTTCTGGATCCAGATGTCATGCGAGGTGTGATTAGAAAGTCTTTAGAGAAGAAATACCCGCTTGCAGTTGCACCAGCATTACGTACATTCGATCGTGGATATAACGAGGTCGTTTTCCAAACGTATTCGCTTCCAGAAGGGGAATCTATGCCGGATTTTGTAAGGTATGATACACCAGTTCTGGGCTTTGCTACCCAACCAATCGGGGGTGTCGTGACGAACCCGGGTAACAGTATACTCAAAGATTTAAGTATTTCTCGTGCGGGGATGATGCCGCATTTTCATGAAGATTCCTGTATACACTGCGCTTCATGTGATAATGTGTGTCCTGACTTTTGTTTTGTATGGGATGAGCTCCCTGATAAAAAAGGCCGTCCCCAAATGTTCCTGCAAGGCATAGACTATCAATATTGTAAAGGTTGCCTTAAATGTGTACAAGCTTGTCCAACCGATGYGCTCTCTAGTGAGCGTGAAGAGGATGGTTATGCTGATCTAAATCGCATGCCTCATCGATTCAATCTAGCTATAAACTCTTAGAGAGTATTTATGGGAGAAGGGTGGAACTACACGCATGGCCATTGATATCAAGCAGGAATTTGGGGTAGCGAAAGTCGAACAGCGCATCGTGTATGAATCAGGAAATGAGATGGCTGCCTATGCAGCGCATCAAATTAATTATCATGTCATGGGGTACTTTCCGATCTCACCATCCACGGAAGTAGCTCAGTTTCTAGATCTCATGAAGTCCAATGGGCAGCATGACATTGTATTAATTCCTGCCGACGGTGAACATGGTTCAGCAGGTATATGTTATGGCGCATCAACTGCTGGCGGCCGCGTATTTAACGCGACAAGCGCCAACGGTTATTTGTACATGTTGGAACAAATGCCGGTACAATCCGGAACCCGTTTTCCAATGGTTATGAACTTGGTTTGCCGTTCTGTTTCGGGGCCGCTGAATATTCATGGCGACCATTCCGATCTTTACTATGCTTTGAATACGGGTTGGCCGATTGTCATGTGTCGAGATCCGCAAGCCGTGTATGATATGAACATTATGGCGCTGAAATTAGCAGAGGATCCTGAGGTGCGTTTGCCGGTTATGGTCGCATCCGATGGTTATTTCACCTCTCACCAAAAGCGCAGAGTGCAAACCTTCGCACATCGGGCTGATGTGCAGGCATTCGTAGGTGAGAAGCCACAGGGCTTCCCAGATACCTTGGATCGTAATAATCCGATCACCGTTGGACCTTATATGAATGAGCCGGATTACATTAATAATTGTTATCAACAGTCGATGGCGATGTATAACGCCGAAGGTGTCTATGACCGTATTCGGCAGGAATATGCCGAATTGACGGGTCGTGACTATCCGATTCTAGAGCTATATCGGATGGAGGACGCGGAAGTCGCGGTATTCCTGATGAATTCGGCTTCCGAAATCATCAAGGACGTCGTCGACCAGCTCCGCGAGAAGGGCATTAAAGCCGGTTCGATCGCACCGAACCTGATCCGTCCTTTCCCAGCGAAGCAGATCGCAGAAGCGCTGAAGAATGTGAAAGCGATCACCGTAGGAGATCGCGCGGATTCCTATGGCGGACATGGCGGCAACATGGTCAATGAAATTAAAGCGGCGCTGTTCACGAACGGGAACAGAGAAACGCTTGTCATAAGCCGAATCTATGGCTTAGGTGGCAAAGACTTTTATGCCGAGGATGGGCATAATCTGTTCCAATTCGCCATTGATGCGATGGAAAGCGGCAAGGTAGATGTGCCTTTCGATTACTACGGCCATACGCCGGGGGATCCTTCGAAAGCACCGAAGCGGGTTTTGACACCAATGAAGTATGAGGATTTGAATACAGGTCTGATCACGGTCACACAGGACGAGAGCACGAGGAAGTTGAATGTACGCATTCCACCTCTTCGTTCCTTGACCAAAAAGCCAAAGCGGATTGCACCAGGTCATGGCGCTTGCCCTGGCTGCGGTATTTTCTCAGGACTCGAACTGTTCTTCAAAGGAATAGAGGGCGATATTGTCTCCATTTTCCATACTGGCTGTGCAATGGTTGTAACCACGGGTTATCCGTACTCAGCGCATAAAGCTACTTATATCCACAATCTGTTCCAGAATGGCGCAGCAACGCTGTCAGGTGTTGTAGAGATGTTCTGGGAGCGGAAGCGTCGCGGAGAACTTGATCATTTGGGATTAAAGGACGATTTCACTTTCGTCATGATTACAGGCGATGGCGGTATGGATATCGGAATGGGGCCTGCGATTGGGGCTGCTTTACGGAATCATAAAATGATTATTCTTGAGTACGATAATGAAGGATACATGAACACAGGTGCACAGTTGTCGTATTCAACGCCGATGGGTCATCGGACGTCGACTTCCAATGTCGGGAAACATCAAGGTGGTAAGGTGTTCCATCACAAGGATACGGCACAAATTATGGCAGCGACACATATTCMGTATGTATTTACCGGTTCTGAAGCGTATCCGCAAGATCTAGTCAAGAAAGCCGCGAAGGCGCAATGGTATGCGCAGCATGAGGGGTTGGTGTATGGCAAAATTCTCATTGCTTGCCCATTGAACTGGCTGTCGGATGACCAAGAGGGCTCCAACATCGTTGGTGCTGCGGTGGACTCGTGCTTCTTCCCACTTTATGAAGTGGAGCATGGGGTGACTTCGATCACCTATAATCCGGAGGATAAGAGTAAGAAGATTCCGTTATCTGATTGGTTGAAAACAATGGGGAAAACGAAACATCTTACGAAACCCGAATATGAAGGCTCACTGAAATCGTTCGAAACGGAAGTTGAACGCCGTTGGAATATGCTGAAAGCGAAGCATGAGAATGCGTATTTGTAAGTTGGCGTAACCGTTATCTAAGAAGCTTGCTTACAAACGGAGGCCCATTCCCCTCGTGGTGAATGGGCCTTCCTCATTAGGAGGAATGGAAGATGCCTTATGTGCTGCAGCAGAAAGAGTCCGAACAAATTTATACAACTACGCTGGTTAACCATTATGGTCTCGCCTACTATGGTGTGAAATTCTGGAATGAGCAAGAGGAAGCGAATGAGCACGCTATAGCCTTTTTAGAATCGCAAGCCGTTCAAGATCCAAGCAGTTGGCATGTGATTGAATTGGAAGAAAACGAGATGAAAATAGGGAACGTAAAACTCAAAAACTCTCCGCAATGGCGGCTGTTTTGGTCTTCTCTTACACGTAAAGCGGAAGCTCGGAAATTGGAAAATTAAACCTAGCCGTCAATAGGCTAATCGCCACGCATACGATCGCAATAATCGCTACCATTCACCTATATTCGCAGATTACCCCCTCAAACTATAATAAGGGTACGAATGAAAATTTTAACATCAAGAGGGTGGAGGGTACGACGATGAATAAGTTGACAATGGTTATCGCGGTATTGATGGTATCATTCATGGCTCTACTTCCCAAAGATACGCAAGCGGAAGAAGCTGTCGTGACGAAAGCTCAAATTGTAGCTGGTGTAAGCTTTCGAGATCAACCAAGTACGACGAGTAATGTCAAGCGTATGTTGAAAACCAATGAAATGGTCACGGTGACAGACTATACGACGACGAATTGGTTTCAAATTAAGGATGCGCAGGGGGTAAGCGGATACGTCTCAACAAACAGTAAATACATATCGATTGTGAGCAATGCACAAATCATTTATGGCGTTAATTTCCGTACGTTGCCGTCATCAGACGCAAGTTCAGGTTCGAAGGTAATTCGAATGCTGAGCAAAGGGGAAGAAGTTCTTGTCACAGATAAAGTGAATGATAGTTGGTATAAAGTCAAAGATGCTAGCGGTATCAGTGGCTATATGAGCGCTAGTTCCAAATACATAACAGCGGATTTCTCCGTTATCAAACCTAATATGCCAGTAGCGGATGAGATTGAAGCCGTGATTGACGCGGGAGAAGTCTACTTAGGGACTCCTTATGAATTTGGTTCCGAACGTAATGATCCCACTACATTCGACTGTTCTGATTTTGTGCAAACGATGTACTGGGATGCTCTCCGTCTTTCCTTGCCTAGTGATTCTGCTGCGCAAGGCAGCTACGTGAGATCCTTGGGTTCTATTGTGAAGGATTGGACGAAGTTAAAACGTGGGGATCTTTTATTTTTCAGCAGCTATAAAGGCTCCAAAGCTTCTGATTACGATGGTATTAATGTATTGACAGAGCCAATTACCCATGTTGGTTTATATTTAGGCAACGGCCAAATGCTGCACACCTATTCCGTTGAATCCGGCGGCGTTCGTGTGGATACCATTGATGGCAAACAGTGGGAAAATCGATTTTTGTACGGTGGCCCTGTTTTAAAATAAGAAGATGGTTCGAACAGGCAAGGTTTGCCATATACTATAGAAGAGGCGGGTGCTGCCTTGAGCATCCGTCTTTTTCTTTAGTCTATGGAGAAAGGGAGAGCCTTATCTTTGAAACCTTCGGCGACAAACCAACCACTGGAATTTAGGAACAGGGCGGAAAGAGGACTTAACCTGGATACCGTGCACGAGCGTATTCTTCATTTCATGCGTCTTGACCCCGTGGCAACCTATAAATTCATTATAGGAACGGATTGTCAGGTACACACAGGTCATACGAAATTCATTACCGGCGTAGTGATCCAGCGGCTAGGGAAAGGAGCGTGGGCATGTTATCGTCAAGTCATCGTACCAAGAGCGCTTCACTCCATCAAAGAAAAGCTTTCGATGGAAACGACGTTAAGTGAAGAGATTGCGATGTATTTTGACGAAAACAAGCGATTAGATATGGAAAATATTATTCTTCCTCATCTGTATCAAGGTGCCACTTTCGATATGTTCATTCATATTGATGCGGGAGATGATGAGAATAGAAATCGGACGGCCAAGTTCGTCCAAGAAATGGTGAGACGGGTGGAATCTGTCGGTATGGTTCCGGTCATTAAACCCGATTGTTATGTTGCATCCGCCTATGCGAATCGCTTCTCCAAGAAACCATATCGACCCCTCTATGAAGATAATGAGGTGTTCGATGGCAGTTTATAAGCTGGGTTATGAACCGTTAGCTCGAATGGTCAAAGCGATCTTGGGAGCCTAACGGTTCAGTTTTTATGGCAAGGGCATGATGTGATTCTAATTAAAAAAAGGGTTTCCGAGTATGCTTAGCGAAGTATTGCTGAATGATGTTTGTAGCATTAGGGG
>NZ_JBFTPF010000125.1:0-9073 GCF_056398345.1 Paenibacillus sp. 01T442 | reverse complement strand
TAGATCTGTTTGCGCGTACTTCCGTGTACGTTCTCTGACCACTTCCGGTGTTAGGGGCATACCACTTCCTGATGGTAACGTTCGGTTAACTACAGGATCGGACAGCCATTCATATCGCTTTTCCCAATCTTCTTCAACAACACGCCTTAGTGTTACTCGTTGTCCGTATAGCATATTTCCCCTCCGTGTACCTAGATTGGTACTTATTTTGTAAACTCGTAAATCCATATGTAGGGTATTCGCGAAAGCTTTTTAACCATCCTGCCGGTTAGGTGAGCGAAAAGCTGCCGATCGTGCTGGCAGCCTAAGTATTGTTTATTATTTCAAACGTATTAAACAATTGAATATAACTGTTGAATGTTACTTATCATAAAATCAGAATTAATATTTTTTTCATCTCTATTTGTAAAAAAACAAGCATGAATTCCAGCGTTTTTTGCCGCTAATATATCTAAATCTCGATCACCAATCATTATCGCTTCCGCATGGATGATACTATGTCTATTAATAAGATATGTAATAGCTTCAGGACTTGGTTTCCTTTCAAAACCTTGTTGGGATGTTATAAAATCAGAAAAATAATCAAATAAACCGTGCATTTTCAATAATTGGATTGCTGATTCTCCTCTATGCGTATATAAATAGTTTTTTCTATTAGTTGTATGAATGTATTTACAAAATTCTTCAATTCCTTCAAAAGGTCTTGATAAATTAGTTTCCGTTTCATTTCTTTGTTTATGATATTTTTCTATAAATATACGATCTATTTGATATTTTTTTTCGTAGTGCTCTATAGCAWGAGACATAGATATTTTCATATGCTTCACTATCTCATCTACTGATTCTGAAATGCCTTCTTCTTCAAGAACTTCTTTAAAAATTCTCCCCATTACTGGATAAGTATCAAAAAGAGTACCGTCAAAATCCCAAATTACGTGTTTATACAATTTATTTCCCCCTGTTTTAAGCAAACTCGTATCACATCCTCTATTTCCTTCCATTATTTTAACATGGAAGTGCCGCGCATATCTGCCCGTTAGGTGAGCGAAAGGCTGCCGATCGTGCCGGCAGCCTCCCATTCCTGTGAATTGAACAAACGTGTACCTTTAGCGGAATGAATTGTAGAATTAATATGTCAATTGAAGAATGATTTCGGATACATCAACTCACCTTTTATTGTTGTTTTTACCTTTCCTTCTGTAAATTCAAAGACCATAAAAACGTCATCAGGTACGTTAAATTGCTTCAGTTCAAATCCATATTTTCTCGCTGGCTTAAATCCGAATTTTGGATAGTAAGTTGGATGTCCTATTAAGAACACAAAGTCATAACCTAATGCTTCACATCTTTTTAAACCTTCTTGAATTAATTTACCACCAATCCCTGTTTTCTGATTGCTTGGCAATACTGCAATAGGGGCAAGGACTGTGACATCATGACGATTTCCTTCTTCAACAATTTGTGCTTTGCTAAATAAAGCATGACCTACTATTTCGTCGTTTTCATCCGCTACAAGTGATAATTCAGGGATAAATCCTTCAGATAATCTAATTCTTTCAATTAGTCTTGATTCATCCTCCCTATTCCCAAAAGCTAAATAATTCAAATTAAACACTTCACCATAATCACTTAATTGTTCCGTCCTAATTTTCAATTTGAACCCCATCCTTTGCCTCCATTTAGTTAAATTAATACTACTACGATTTCTGATGCAAGATTGGGAAAGTTTATGTATTAATCGAACTCTCCTGCCCGATAGTTGAACAGGCTACCGATAAATTCGGTAGCCTGTTGTCATGGATCTATAGTTTCTCGTTAGCGTAGCTTGTTGTTCAACAGATTCTGTAATATTGGAAGCGCCTGTTCATATTCATTTTGATAAAGAGAAAATGTCTCACTTAGTTCAATATTAAACCCAGCTTTCAAATACAGTGCAATCGCCTTGTAGCTCCAAGTTTGAGTATGTAAATAAACATCCTCATCACCTTCAAGATTTTTTAGAACCCGTATACATTCAGCCACTAGAGCTTTCCCAATTCCAAGCCCCTGATATTCCCTCATTACTGCAAACCAATGAATTGATGAGTGTCGTTTCTCTCTAGTATGGTTCCACCAACCAGTTATTGTCCCGATTGGCTTCCCTTCTTGATTTAGCACAAATAATAGCCGTTGTTTTAGTTCTTCAGTTTGTGGTAAGTATTCATTTTTAAAGTAGTTGAGGCTTTCTTCAGCAGTATTGAATTCACCTACTGATGCTTCGATTACTGCCCAATCCTCTTCCATACCAGCTTTATACATGCCAAATGAAAAGCCAATTGGTAATCCATAATGAGATAAAGGGGTTCCTGCTGCTCTTTTCATAATGACATTAAAATATGGAATCGATTTATCTAACATACAATGCCTCCCGGTAGATGCCACTGTTATTTAATTCGTGGATCATTAATGGTTCCTTCATTCTCCATACAAAACTGCCTATACTGAAATAGGGACCCTATTGAAGTAACATTATTCGTTAGGTTATAGATACCCTACTTTACATTCTTATCTTGAATTACGCCGAACATTCCTGTCATTCCTTCATGCTTTTTAAAGCCGTATTTATTATAAAAAGATTCTTTACCTTGTGCTGCAAACAAACCGACAAATGATTTTTCTGGAGCGTTTTCTTTTAAGTATTCCTGGATAGTTTCCATTATTAATTTGCCTACTCCTTTGTTTTGATGCTCAGGTAAGACTGCTATATCCTGAATGTAAAAATAGATTCTCCCATCACCAATTACTCTGCCCATTCCCACTACTTCACCATGGTATTGGACAATTACACCAAACAGCGATTGGTTTAAAGATTCTTCTGCAACTTCGAAATTCATATAATCTTCCCAACCAACCGCACAACAAAGCTTTATATATTCTGATATCGTTGGAACTCTTTTTAGAATTAAAAGATTATTTTCCATAATAACTCTCCTTTTGTTGGAAAAAGAACACATTTGAGTATTCGACGAAACCATTGAAGAAGCCTGCACTTTAGTGCAATAACAAAAAGAGACCCACAGCAACGGGCTGCGGGTCAAAGTTTATATTTTAAAGGGGGTCATTTATTATTATAACCGTTATTGATTAATACCAGATGAAAATAAGATTTCAATCGTGTAACATTTACTCAACTCTCGTTCMCAGTTAGCGTAGAAAAGTTCTGCCGCTATGTATTATTATCTGGATAATTCTCAAGATCTTCTCTAATTTCTTTTATATCTGACGAAAGCTTTTCAAATAGAACCTTATTCTTTGGATCGTTTCTATCTTTAAAATTTGTACTGCCAAAAAAATTATATTCTAAATTCATAATAAGTTTTTTAATGCGCTCTCCCTCTTCGTCAAACTTGCTCTCATAGAACGCATCTATTTTCTCCCTCTCAGAAAAAGGAAATCCCACATATTTTATACTTATTTCAAAAACCTTAACAATCTCAAGTGCGACGTTTTTAAATTCTCCCTTTTTTATCCTCATTTTTGAATCATCCTCCATAAAACACCCAGAAAGTGACATTAATAAACTTAATAGAATTAGAATTGCTGTTGCTGTACTAAAACGTATCAATTGTGATCCAACACCTCTATATATTATTATTAAAGATTCGTGCCCGTTTAGCACAATAGGCTGCACGAGGCAGCCGGTAAAGGTTTGTTCAACTATCGTTACCCATTAGGGTAATATCATCTAGTGTCCATATCCGTGTGAGGCTTGAGAGAGATACGCTAGTATGACAACAAAAACAAGGATAACACTCATTAATATTATTACATAACCTGTCAATCGTGCTGTCAAATTCCTTTTATAAAGTTTAGATTTCCGTATAAACAGAAATCCAACCCCTAGCAACAACGCAATAATTATCCCAACATAATCGTCCAAGCAATCATCCCTTATCTTGATTATCATATTGCTTTTCCAATTGAGCTATCGTTATCCGTTACTTTAATACACAAATAGGAGCTGCTGCAAAGCAAGCCCCTCTAACGGTCTTGAAATCACTGATGAAGATATCATTCATCTGTATTCATCTCAGAGTCCCCTGAAAGCTGTATCATAACAACTTGTTTATTACTTAAATCAACGACTAATGTTATACAGTCGATAAAGGTTGCAAAGAATCTCAATGCTTTCGATTCTTTCAATTCATCTACAAGTGTCCAACCAGTTGGGATAAAGCCAAACTCCTCACCTAAGTCAAAATATCCCTTTGTGAAAAAATCCTGAATGTCATTTGTATTTTCAATAACATACTTATCTAACTCATTGAGTTTAACGGAGTAACGAGCAAGTTCTCTTTTTTTACCATCTGTCCATATACTCATGTCATTAGTTCTAAATAAGTCATGTATAACCTGAATTATTCCGTTATTCGTGCTGTCAAACATTTTCTTTGATTCTTCTTTAAGATATTGCATATTAACAACATCAATTTCATCTTCAACATAAACAATTTTTACATCTTCAAAATGAGGCGCAATGTCATTCATTATTAAATAACGAACAGTTTCATCTTTAGCAGAATAGACATTCATCATATTGTCCGCAAGAAGCGCACTGCCAGCAGAAAGCAATCTTGCTAATTCAGACATAGATGCAGGAGATTCAAGTGAAACCTTTTTTAAATTAAACCGCCTACCAAGAATTTGCTTCATACTTCTGTTGGTGGGGATAGTCTCCTCAATCCAATCAAACATTTTTACCATCCTATGTGTAGTTTCTAATTTTCTAAATTATACCATATAATTTCATCGCATCAATATTTACTCATGGACTATGGTTGTCTCATACTATTGTGTTAATCTGCCCGTTAGGTGAGCGAAAGGCTGCCGATCGTGCAGGCAGCCTCCCTTTGCTGTGTATTGAACAAACGTGTCCCGTTTGTTGAAAGGTCATCTTTGCTTCTGAATTTAACGATCAAGAATCCGTTTATGATAGAGATCAACCAAATCCGTCGGTCCACTCTCGCCCCATCCCAAAGTTACCGTAATTTTCATAATGTATGAGAGTATCCGCAAGTGCTATTTAGAATAATTATTCACAAATATTAAATAATTGATGTGAGTCTAGTTTTGGTTATGGTCAAAAACGTTGTATCCTTAACAAAAAAGGAACACTTAATCCCATTCTGGGTTTGTGTTCCTTTTTCCAAATCTATTGTTGATTACTCCTATTATTGGAATTTCAATGCATCGAATTCATCGTCGCATGCTTAACGACGACACGGCGGATGAAGAACGCCGCGGCTAGCCCGAGGAGTGTAACAGTCATCGCGAACATGAACACGTTCTGGGAACCGAACATCATGGCTTTAGCCATCTCGGCCGGCTCACTCGGCATCGATGAGCCGATCAAATACTTTTCCATGCCCTTAGTAAGAATGCTGATTGCGACTGCCGTTCCGATCGCACCTGCGACCTGTTGCAGCGTGTTCATGACTGCCGTTCCATGTGGGTAAAGTTCTGGCGGCAGTTGGTTAAGCCCGTTCGTCTGCGCCGGCATCCATACCATGGATATACCAATCATGAGACCAATATGCAAGGACACGATAAAGGCTACAGAAGAGGCAACTGATATACTGGAAAAAAACCATAACATCACTGCTACGATGACAAGGCCGGGGATAACGAGCCACTTAGGCCCGTACTTATCAAACAAGCGTCCCATGCGCGGCGACAAGATACCATTCAACGCACTGCCTGGCAGCAGCATGAGCCCGGTAGCAAACGCGGATAGTTTCATCCCGTTCTGCAGATACATCGGCAAAATAATCATACTTGATAAGATGATCATCATACACGACAGCACAAGAAGCAGCCCCACAATAAACATAGGGTACTTGAAGACTCGCAAGTTCATCATCGGCCCACGCATTAACATTTGGCGAAGTGTGAACAATACAAGCGCGATTAGGCCGATAACAATCGATGAGAGCACGATCGCACTAGTCCAGCCTCCCTCCCCTTCGCCCGCCTTACTGAAACCAAAGACTACACCGCCGAAGCCTAGTGATGACAAAATAATGGACAATGGATCAATCCTCGGTCTTGTGACCTCAGTGACGTTTTCCAGGAATTTCAATCCTATCAACAGCCCTATGACCAAAAAAGGAAGAGACAGCCAGAAAATGTAGTGCCATGATAAATATTCGATTAAAAGACCCGCCACAGTAGGGCCAGTTGCCGGTGCGAACATGATGACGAGACCAACGAAGCCCATCGCTGCCCCGCGCTGCTCTGGAGGGTAAACTACGAGAATCGTATTAAACATGAGCGGAATCAATAAACCCATGCCGGCTGCCTGCAGAACGCGAGCGACCATCAGCATTTCAAAATTGAAAGCAAGCGCTGCAATCAATGTCCCAACGATCGAGCTTACAAGCGAAACAATGAAAAGCTGCCTAGTAGTCAACCATTGTAGCAGTAAACCTGTCATCGGCATCAGAATTCCAAGAGTCAGCAAAAAGCCAGTCGTTAACCACTGTGCAGTCGCGGCCGAAATCTGGAAAACGTCCATTAAATTACTAATTGCTATGTTGAGTGCTGTCTCGCTGAACATGCCTACGAAACCGCAAATGAGCAGAGACGCCATTATAGCCCGCGTATTATATTTCTTCATATTAATTTCATTTCCCTCTCCTGACAACTATTTTAAATAGTACTCTATCTATTCGGATCCGCTATAAAATACAACAGAGTGAGCACTTATACAAGTCCAAAACAAATTCAACAATATTCTACCTTTCAGTTCTATAGGAACCCCTCTATCACTCGAATATTGATTTGGTCCCTTCCGTTAATACAGTTGTGGCCTTTAATATCTCGATAAGTGACGTGAAAAAAAATTCTATATTGACCGTTAAAGGAACAACGGCAGCCGAACTTTGAACGATTGCCCTCGTGTTTTGATTGAGCTATCGTTCACCGTTAGAGCGGCACACCTTGTACAGCGCGACTATTTCTCCAACTCAAAGCGGGTCGCGATAATGCCCGACTTGAGCGATTGGGTGGACAGCAGCTTGAGCCTGATTTACTCAACGACGCCGTCGAATGCCGATTTTCCGCTGCCCAGGACGACCGGACAAATCGTCAATAGAAATTCGTTGATCAGGCCGAGCTCAAGCAACGTCTTCGCCGCCCCCGGGCTGCCGAAGATAACGAGATTTTTGCCAGGCTGCTCCTTGAGCGCCTTGATTTCCTCTGCGATTTTGTCATTAATCAGCATCGTATTGTTCCATTCCGCCTTTTCCATCGTGCCGGAAATGACAATCTTCTTAACATCCTGCAACCATTTAGCATGCTCCATACCGTGCCTCGACGCATTCGGATCATCTAGCACTGTGGGCCAGTAGCTCTCCATCATCTGACACGTCATACGTCCTTAAACGGAAGAGCCGACTTCGGCTACGACCTCCTCGGCGTATTTCTCAAATTCCTCGTTGTACGGAATCCAATCAGTCCTCCGTTTGAGTCTGACGCATACCCATCCAGCGACACATGCATGAACAATACGAGTTTTCTCATATCCGTTTCTCCTCCGATTTCAAATTTATCCTGTTCGATTTTTTTACCGTTGTCCTGTGTTTTGTCCTTGATGTTTCGTCCACTATAAATCATTACGTTACGTAAGGTTCAAGGGGGTTCTAAATTTTTTTGCAGACAACAATGTTGCGCAAAACTGCCCGATAGTTGAGCAAACGGCAGCCGATCAATTAACCGACTGCTGTGTGAGTAATTGAGCTTTTCCTTCGGTAGCTAAACAATGTCTATAAGCAATACGCTGACAGTTTTTTAATTAAGTTGAAGTAAACGTATGATTTCACCATCAATTATCTCTTCACTTGCCTTTTTAAACCCCAAGGATTCATACATTTCTCCAGCAATTAAGTTATTAGGTCTGTGCCCGATCATAATTCTTTTGCAGCCCATTGATTCAATCAGTTCAATTAGTTGTTTCATTGCTGTCTTTCCGTAACCCTTACCCTGGTGATTTTCATCAATCATTATTGCAGGTATCCAGTGGTTGCCATCCGAGTCTGGATTTTTACAAAAAGTAAGAAATCCGATTAAATTATCATCACAATAAATTGCACGCAGCTCAAAATCATCAACATATTTAGATTCTGCAATCCAATAAACAACAGGTGCAGGAAAAACATCTAGTTGTTCTTTCTTAACTTTTAACTTGGTACAATCATACCAGTTTTCATTGGACACTTGCTTTAATTCAATACCCAAAGAAAATTCCTCCCAAAATTGCTTCATAGTGGATTTTATCTCTCCATGACTATAATTGAACATCCTTCATTGTAACCACAACAGCATGGGAATTTTTCATACCACATCACTCCTTTCAATTGGGAAATCACCCATTCATCTTACCACTAAGTTTTTCGTCTTAATTGGTACAAAACAGCTATAAAAATTGACTCTTGAGATCTGACGTTGATCATCCACCACGCTCTACTGCCCGATAGCTTAATGAGGCTGCCATCGTTTTCGCGGCGGCAGCCTCATTTTATAGTTTATTGAAGTAACGTTCCCAGTTAGCGTAGCGATCATCTCTTTTTAGCAATAAAGAGTTGACAAATGATATCTAAACAATAAAATCTACTTTTTCTGCTACGATTTCGAATGAGGCATTATCATCTTCATACCAGTTAGCAAAGAGAAATTTACGGAAGGGTTTATTCCCTTTTCTATTCACTTATGGAATAAAGCATCATGCCGTTGCCTCAAGAGCTATCGGGAATTTAGGATTCTAAACTTTGAGTGTTACTTTTCGGTAAATCATTAGCATCCAGTATATCAGTTTATGATACACATAAGATAGAAACCATGCTCCGACAAAAACAATTATAAAGCTAAATAATGTGTATAAATTATATTCCCAGATTGCACCGGGAGGTTTATTGAAATTTTTATATGAACTTAGTAAAAATGGATGTATTAAATAAATACCAAATGAGTAATTACTAATTGAATTAAGCCAACGAATTGGCGCATACGATTTATTTAACAATAAGCACCMTAGCCT
>NZ_JBFTPF010000124.1:0-9338 GCF_056398345.1 Paenibacillus sp. 01T442 | reverse complement strand
AAATATTCCTGCATAAGCGGCCGAGACATGACATTATTACTCAACTGTTCCGGTGTTGACATCGCTTTATCACGAAGTTCAGACTTCGTGTAACTAACCGTATTTTTCTTATCCGTAAAGTGCTCTCCCTCACGATGAAGAAGCAACCTCGCACCATCGGCGAAAACGAAGAGGTTCGCAGCATCCTCATGTACTTCTGCTTGAATCCCATAACCCGCTTGACTGACTTCAGCTTGACTGCGCAGTAAGGAGGCGGTAAATGACTCATTCTGCTCTACCATTTGCTCGAACATAGATGACTCTAATGCACGAACCGAAGGCTCATCCGCATCGATCAACACAAGCCCATACTCGCCAAACAACATCGCCATCCAACGAGCAAAAGCATCAGAAAGCGTCGCTCCATCGCCTGAAGCTGAACGCATTTTATCTAACAAAGACGCTTTAAATTCTGTATCCATTAACGATTGATCCAACTTATTCAATGCCTCTTCCCACGCTTCAGAGGAAAGTGGCAGGCGACTGACAGACGTTCTTACACCAGTTGGATGCTCCACCTTCAACTTCTCAATCTGCTGCGTATTGGAAAGAACATGGACATGATTGACTTCATCGAAGTCGTGATCCTCACCTGCGATCCAGAAAACCGGAACGACTGCGCGTTGCAGCTTCGTACGCCATTCCCGCGCCAATTGAATAATCGTGATAGCTTTATATAGGATCATCAACTGTCCGCCAAACAATCCCGCTTGTTGACCGCCAACAACCGCTAGCGTTTGCTGATCGCCTAATGCTGCGATATGTGCCAKAGCGACTTCCGTATTCCCTACGCGTCGATTATAGGCTCCCAGCACCTCTACAAGCCGCTCACGCCCGACATGTGGGGCAACCTTAGCTCCGTCCAACCAATTGACACGAGCTTGCCAATCTTCCCCGTTTCCAAAATGATAAGGGAACAACGACTTTGCTTTGCCTTTACCCGATATATAATCTTCCGCCAATGTCTGATTTTTCTTCCATTGAAAAGTTTCCATTTGCATATGCGACTAGTGTCTCCTCTTCATAACAAATAAAACAACTATCCTTTAATTGTACACGGTAGCCCTGAAATCGTCAAAACTGTATTTTTTCTAATTACAATTACTACGCGTTTAGAACATCGAGAAAAAGCCGCCCCTCTCGGGACGGCTAATCTCATTAGTATAAATGACAAGCAACAAAGTGATTCGGTTCCACTTCTTTGCTAGGCGGCATGGAATCTGCACACTTGGCCATCGCTTGCGGACAACGTGTACGGAACGGACAACCACTTGGCGGGTTAAGCGGACTCGGTACGTCGCCTTGAAGAATGATACGCTCACGAGTACGTTCAATTTCCGGATCTGGGATCGGAATCGCAGAAAGCAAGGATTGTGTATACGGGTGTAACGGCTTCGCGTAAAGCGCGTCGGATGTAGTTACCTCAACAAGACTTCCCAAGTACATAACCCCGATACGGTCAGAGATGTGCTTAACCATCGCCAAATCATGCGCGATAAATAAGTAAGTTAAGCCCATTTCTTTTTGTAATCTTTTGAAAAGGTTAACGACTTGCGCTTGTACGGAAACGTCCAAAGCAGAAATCGGCTCATCCGCGATAATGAATTTCGGTTCAATCGCTAGCGCACGGGCAATCCCGATACGTTGACGTTGACCACCAGAGAATTCATGCGGGAATCGGCTAGCATGCTCATCATTCAAACCAACTGCACGAAGCAGTTCCATAACTCGTTCTTTACGCTTTGCACCCTTGTATAAGCCATGGATATCTATACCTTCAGCAATGATGTTCCCGACAGTCATACGCGGGTTTAGGGATGCGTAAGGATCTTKGAATACCATTTGCATATTCCGGTTGAATTCCTTCAATTTTTTCCCAGTCAGCTTATGAACATCTTCACCATCGAAAATGACTTCGCCTTCTGTTGCGTCATAAAGTTTAATGATAGTTCTTCCTGCTGTGGATTTCCCACAACCCGATTCACCAACAAGACCAAACGTTTCACCACGTTTAATTTCTATAGAAAAGTTGTCCACGGCTTTCAAGATCTTACCGTTTCCAAGATTAAAATGTTTCTTCATATTGCGAATTTGCAATATCGGTTGTTCCGATTTAGCTAATGTTTTAGACATGCCTATTACCTCCCACTCCTACAGGACGTTCAACCTTCGGCGCATCCGGGTGAAGTAACCAACAAGCGGCTGAATGTGTTTCAGACAGCACAGAATGTGCTGGATCTTCTTCCAGACAGTGATTCATCGCATAAGGACATCTAGCTGCGAAGGCACACCCTTTCGGCGGAGCGAACAAATCTGGCGGTGTACCTGGAATCGGCACAAGCTCCTCATTCGTGTTCGTATCCAACCGCGGCACTGAACGAAGCAACCCCCATGTATATGGATGCTGTGGCTCATAGAATATTTCATCCACAGTGCCCTGCTCAATAATTTTACCTGCGTACATAACCACAACACGCCCTGCCATGTCAGCAACAACACCAAGATCATGTGTAATCAAGATAATGGATGAGTCCGTTTCCACAGAGATCTTCTTCATCAAATCAATAATTTGAGCCTGAATGGTAACGTCTAGCGCTGTTGTCGGCTCATCTGCAATAAGAAGCTTAGGCGAACACGCAAGAGCGATCGCGATCATGACACGTTGACGCATACCACCAGAAAGTTCGTGTGGATATTGATGAATACGACCCTCAGGTGAGTTGATCCCAACAAGCTTAAGAATTTCAATAGCTCTTTCTCTTGCAGCACTTTTACTTAGACCTTCGTGCTTGATCAAACCTTCCGTGATCTGATCACCAATTTTCATCGTTGGATTCAACGAAGTCATTGGATCTTGGAAAATCATACCCATTTCCGAGCCACGAATTTTCTCCATTTGTCTGTTGGAAAGCTTGGTAATATCCACTTTCCCATCAAACATGATAGAGCCGCTTTTTATATAACTAGGCGGAGTAGGAATTAAACGCATGAGCGTTTGTGCCGTTACGGATTTACCGCAGCCGGATTCACCTACAATCGCCAACACTTCACCTTTTTTCAAAGAAAAAGATACGCCGCGAACAGCCTGAACTTCACCCGCATAAGTCTGGAATGAAACTCTCAAATCTTTCACTTCTAGTAAATTGTCTTTGGTGCTCATCATTATTCACCCCTTCTTACTTGCGCATTTTTGGATCTAGCGCATCACGAAGCCCATCGCCGAGTAGATTGAAGCTCAACAAGATTAAGCTGAACACAATTGTCGGGAAAATAAGGCGATGCGGATATAACCGAATATAGTTAGCACCGTCTGACAGCAAGTTACCTAGCGATGCCAGTGGTGGCTTTACACCAAGACCGATAAAACTCAAGAATGCTTCCGTAAAGATCGCAGATGGCACAACGAATGTGATCTGTACAATGATTATACCAAGTGCATTCGGGATCAAACTACGCATAATTATTCTCATGGGAGAAGCTCCCAGTGTACGCGAAGCTAATACGAACTCTTGTTCTTTGAGCGTAAGCATCTGCCCACGAACAAGCCGCGCCATAGGTACCCACCCTGTAATACTATAAGCAATGATAATGGAAGAAACCCCTGAGCCAATAACCATGATCAAAAGAATGGCAATCAACAAGAAAGGTATCGCGTAGACAATCTCAATGGAACGTTGCATCACTTCATCAACTTTCCCACCGTAATACGCGGAAATCCCTCCGTAAATAACACCAACTACTAAGTCAATTAATGCCGCTGTAATACCGATAAATAGGGAGATTCGAGTACCCCACCATACGCGCGTCCAAACATCTCGACMAAAGTCATCTGTTCCAAAAAAGTGCGAACTGCTCGGTACTGCATTTTTAAGCTTTAAGTTTTGCGTCTGATAATCGTAGCTTGAAACAAATGGAACGATAATCGAAAGTACGATTAAAGCAACCAATATAATTAAGCCAGCCATAGCCAGTCTATTTTTCTTAAGTCGTCTCCATGCGTCCTGCCAATAATTAAGTGAAGGTCTTACAATTACTTCACCAGTTAGAGATTTATTTGAAACGGGAGCAAACTTGTAGTTAGTCTCTGTTGATTCATTTGGAGTTTGCATGAATTATTTCCCGCCTTTCCCAAGACGAATTCTAGGGTCTACTAAGCCATATACAACGTCAGTAATAAAGATAACGACAATCAAAATCGCTGAGTAAAAGATAGTTAATCCAGAAATCATCGTATAATCATTCGAATATACAGACGATACAAAATGTTTACCCAAACCTGGTACACTAAAAATTTGTTCAACAACTAACGTACCTGTGATGACGTTTACAAATATTGGACCAATAATCGTGATAACCGGCAATATTGCATTACGAATTGTATGCTTAACTACGACTGTTATAGTTGACAAACCTTTTGACTTCGCTGTTTTAATATAATCTTGATTCAAAACATCCAACATGGACGTACGCATTAACCGTGCCAAAATCGCAATTGTACCGAAGGACAAAGCAATAGCTGGTAATATCTTGTATTCTGGACCTTTCCATAAACCAGCAGGCAAAATCCCCCACTTTACACCTACATAATAAGAAAGCATTGGCCCAAGTACGAAGGACGGAATGGAAACACCTAAAATCGCAATGAACATAGCTGTATAATCGCCAACTTTATTATGTTTCAAGGCTGCAATAATCCCTAAAGTTAAACCAACAACAATTGCGATCACAATTGAAATTAATCCAAGTTCTAAGGATGAAGGGAAAGCTTGTTTGATAATATCAGTTACTTTGTGAGCAGGGAATTGAAAGGAAGCTCCTAGATCGCCGTGGATGATATTGTTCATGAATGTCAAGTACTGTTCCCATAATGGCTTATCTAGACCATACTGCTTCATCAACATATCTCTCGTAGCTTTCGGAATCTTCTCAGCGCCTTCTCCTAGTGGATTACCTGGCAAATTTTTCATCAGTACGAAAGTAAATGTTGAGATTAGCCATAACGTAATAAGCGCATATAGGAAACGGCGAAGAATGAACTTAATCATATTGCTCCTCCTTTATTAAAATATAAGACAAGAAAGTTAGAAGAGGCCGCTCCCACGAKGTGCGAACGGCCCCTTCTGCTTTAAACTGCTTTAAAGATTACTTAACAGTAGCCCATTTCAATTCCCACTCTTGACCAAACGATGGTAGAATCAAACCGGAAATTGATGCTTTTTTCAGGTAAGCACGAGTACGGAAGTACAATGGAGCTACACCTTGATCATCCATAAGGATTTTCTCAGCTTCAACCAAAGCTTTAGCACGTTTCGTAGTATCTACTTCTGTTTGAGCGGACTTTACAAGTTTATCGTACTCTGGGTTGCTGTAGTCACCTTCATCAAACTCGCCGCCAGTTACCCACATATCCAAGAACGTCATTGGATCGTTGTAATCTGCGCCCCATAGGGAAAGAACAATATCGAAATCTTTTTTGGAGGAAAGCTCGATACGCAACGCATGAGGAACTGGGTTCGCTTCAGCAACGTATCCAAGGTTTTGTTTCCATTGTGCAAGGATAAACTCAAGTGATTTTTTCGCAGTTTCTGTATCATCCGCGTTCACTTTCATTTTTGGAAGTGCTGTTAAACCAAGCTCTTTCAAACCTTCAGCAAGCAAAGTTTTTGCTTTAGCAGCATCGAACTTCGGTTGTGTCTMACCAGCTGTTTTACGGAATTCACCGCCAGCACCGTCAGAAGTACCACCTGGCACTAGGCCAGTGGAAGCAACGGAACCGTTAGCAAGAACTGTATCTACATAAGCTTGACGATCGATTGCCATACCAAGCGCTTGGCGAATCTTTTTGTTCGCAAGAGCTGGTTGTTTCTTCACTTGGTACATCAAGTAGGAGTTCGTCAACTCTGGTTTAGGCAGGTTGTCCGGTTTACCTTTGTACAAAGTAAGTTGATCACGATTGATTTCAGTCAAATCAGCCGCATCTGTTTCATATAGGTTAAGGCCTGTATTTGTGTCTTTAACAATATTGATTGTTGCTTTTGTTAACTTCACATTTGCAGCATCCCAATATTTTTCATTTTTAACAAGCTCAAGTGTTTGGCCATGATCMCATTTACTCAAAATAAATGGACCTGCACCGATTACTTTGTCAGCTTCAGCGCCGTATTTGTCGCCAGCTTTTGTTACGAAATCTTCACGTTGTGGCAAGAAAGTTCCGAATGCAAGCATTTGTGTAAAGAATGCAACCGGCTTCTCTAGTTTAATTTCAATTTGCTTGTCGCTGATTGCTTTAACGCCAAGTGCATCTTGTGCTTTTTTAACTTCTTCAGGAGTTTTTGCTTTAGTAACAGCTTCTCCACCTTTAATCCATGCTACTACGAAACTATATTGCCCTTTTGTAGCAGGATCTAATGTACGTTTGAAGGAATAAATGAAATCTTGTGCTTTCACTGGTTGTCCGTCAGACCAGTTCGCATTGTCGCGAATGTCAATTGTGTACGTTAGACCATCAGGAGAGATTTTAGGCATATCTTTTGCAAGACCTGGAGTTGCTTTGCCGTCTTTATCTGTACGATATAGACCTTCATTAAATGCGCTAATAAAAGTAAAAGCAGCATTTGCAGTTGCTTTGGAGCTGTCCATAATAGGGGGCTCAGCAGAGAAATTGATCTTAATTTCTTGAGGCTTGTTGGAAGCTGGAGCTGAAGTACCTTTAGTACCATCTGTTGGTGATACTGCTGGTGTTTCCTCACTTTTGCCACAACCTACTGCTACGCTGCCCATAAGCGTTAATGCTACTGCTGTAGTAACCCACTTTGTCGCTTTCATATAAACTCCTCCTTTAAAATATGTATGTCTAGACATCTATGGCTAGGTGCTTTGTTAGTTTTAATAACATAAACCTTACACCCTCAACCCGAAGATCAATGTAACCGCTTCTTTCATGTTATACAACATCACCTGTATCTCTGGTAAAAAAATTTACTAGAGTCTACGCAAGGAATTATAACATAAACGATGAGTTTGTCCACAATTAATTTACCTTTGTCTAAATAACCGGTAAAAAAATTTACTCTCACGGTTTTTAATTATACAACCAACGGTCAATAAAATCTAGACGATTTTGTTTGTTATTTTCTACAAATCTCAAATAAATATTACAAAGATCCGCTTAATTAATGCCCAAAATATTCTAAATCAGGAAACGACAAAGAAATCTATGTTGAAAAAAGGTAGTTTTTACCTATATGAACGAAAAATAACAGAATATATAAGGCCGATAAGCCTACAAAGCTAAGACGCCATACAAGTCTGCCTACTTTAATTAAATTAGTTTCACCTTTCAAATGGTTTTGATAACCCCCAATAATACCAAAAGCAATTAATAAGATTAGGACAATTAACCAGAAACCAAATTGGGTATGAAAAAGTTTGTTCCACATCAAGGATACGGATCCTAGTAGAAACAACGTTGTGACATCCATAGTAAACCTCGTGGTCATCTTCTTATCCTTCAGGAATAGAAAGATGAGGAACCACACTAAAACAAACGTGATAAATGGCGCAACAGCCAACATGGCATATAAGGTAGATAATAGACTAACGAAACTATTCAACAAAAAGTTTCACCTCTTAATTTTCTATCGCTTTAATCATTCTATATACCAAGCTGTTTACAGGTAGCTCGATGCCCATTTCATTACCCATCTTCACTAAACTGCCATTTAAATAGTCAACTTCTGTTAGGCGCGAAGCTTCAATATCTTGCAACATAGAGGAATGATTCGTTTTTGTCGCCTCGCAAACAGCTTGTACGGTATCCCATAATTCAGCCGGAAGCTCAATTCCTTTGGCAGCAGCCAAACGAAGCACTTCTTGGTAAAGATCTTGCATAAGCGAAAGGGTCCATGCCGAACGTAGCAATTCACCATTTTGAACACGTAGAATGGCTGTGAGTGGGTTGATGACCGCATTGATGACTAATTTGCTCCAAATTCTTACTTCCATATTTTTCGACAATTCCGCACGAAATCCTGCTAACTCCAACAGCTGCACAATGAAATTATGTTGATGATTTGTGGCAGCATGATTGTACGCTTCTAACTCCCCCAAATAGGTGATTCCATGCCCTGTATGTTTAACAGAAGTAAGCCCAATTCGCTTAGCCCCTTCTGTTGTAATGGCAAATAAAAGCTTATCCAACCCGATGGCTTGGCTTAATTTCACTTCATGACCAACACCATTCTGAAAGCATATCAAGTACGTGTGACGCGTCATTTGGTTTTGAATATAGGCGATAAGCTCTGGAGATATTGCCGTCTGTTTCACCATAAGGAAGATATAATCGATTTCCCGCGCTATCGGTACCACACTTCCACTAATCGCTTCGGTATAGCTCTGAAATACAATCGACTTCGCAAGCTTCGCCTCTTGTGACTCTGTCCCAACGAGTTGGATGCCGTGCTTCGCCAATTCTCTAGCTTGTCCAACAGATCTTGTTACTATTGTTAATTGCGAACAAACCGGGGCAAGCTTAGCAGCAAAAAGAAGGCCAAGAGAACCAGCACCAATGATCATGATATGCATACAATAACCACCTTTATCCATGTATCCCCATTATACAACAAAAAAGCCACAGACCAAGGCTCCCCTTGATTTGCAGCTTTTCATTCCAAGAAAATAAATGATTATTCGACTCTTTCCAAATTACCATTTGCATCCATTTTGAAGCGCGGCTTCTCTTCTTCCTCTTCCTCTACAAGAAAGGCCATTTTTCTGGCACGGTCCATAATTTGAATAAGCGCTTTATAATCATCATTCACGACGCGATAATCGGTTTCAACTTCATTTACTTGTTTATTCAGCTTATTATTTTCTCTGCCAAGTCTATCGAGTTCGTCCTCTTTGTCCTGCAGTTCTTTTTCCAACGTTTTAATATGACGATTCATATCCTGATAGGTACTGCGCCATTGCCGTAAGAAACGAATGACTGCATCAATAGATAGTGTTTCTTCATTAAACACTTCATTCTTGCCAGTAGACACATCTGTACTATCAAKTAAACCAATGGAAGAAGAACCGGAAATCGAAACAGGGGCATGCTTTTTCAGCTGTGTCCGTTTCTGACGGTGAGCTTTCGCGATTTGAATGGCTGCTTCATATTTCTTCCGTACAAAGCTGTTCCAGCGAAACCCGCACGCGGCCGCGGTCCGTCCAATGCGCTCCCCAACTTCTTCAAACGCAGATAATTGTGTACTTCCTTCTCGGATATGACGCAATGTCAACTCCGCTAAAATTAAGTC
>NZ_JBFTPF010000123.1:0-9435 GCF_056398345.1 Paenibacillus sp. 01T442 | reverse complement strand
GTGTATGATGGATCGGAAGCCTGATTTTCTCAATGATATGGAGCAATTGGCATTTATTAATTTGTCACGAGATTCGTTATGGAAAAATGAGTTATAAGCCTTGAGAGGAGCTTGCCATGCGGCAGCTTCTTTTTTATGGCGTGATGAGGTGTAAATTGCTGCGTACAAGCTGTGAGAATGGATGGATGAGGAGACGCCAAATGAATAGATGGATTTCATACAGTTAAATTTCGGAATTTTCTGCTTAAACGTAGAATAGATGGAAAACACGCAGTTAATTTTAACCATTTTACCCGATCTGAACAAAAGTGGCAGTTTTAACAACATGTTTTACAGTTAAATCAAGAATTCAGGAAAATTCCTCGAAAATAGATGTACATTTTCCAGTTATTTCAAACTTCATAAGCGGAGCCCCTCCAAACCTACAAAACCCATCAACAGCATATAAATTTAAGTACAATAAGTCGAAACAATCACTCACCAAATGAGTCAAATAATGGAAGGGTTAACCACGCATCATGGAATCTGTTTATCGAAGGAGGTAAAAATGCCCTATATTCGTTTGATTGTTTTAGTGCTGTTCGTTGAAGTTACGATAACAATGGCAGTCAGTTTCGGCGTATACTTTGGATTTTCGATCTATCCGTATACGCTGACAACGTTAACTCCATCAKGGGCTGCTGTTCAGTCAGCTGGTTTTAACGCAACGATTCCTTTGTATATGCCTTCACTTGCTGATTTGAAAGTTCCATATTCGCTGCTAAGGGGAGCCGCTCCAGATTGGGGAGTAGCAGCATTCCTAGTCTCTGCAGGCTTAATTGGCATACAAAGTTTTATTCGAGGTATGTACCTAGGCGGTCTGAAAGGATGGGTGCTGAACCAGGAGAAAGTCCCACTATTCGCAAGTGGGCGCAAATATTTCGGCGATATGATCGCATGGACGATTTTTCAATTCGTGACTGGCGCGGCAATGATCTTCTTCGCAGCTGCTTTTTTTMCAATTGGCATCATCTTGATCATTGTTTTAATGTGTTATTCACTCACGCCATATTTAATCGTTCTCGAAAATATCAGCTTCAGTACTGCATTGGCGAAGGCTACGGGTACGTTTAGGAGAAATTTTGGTGCCATGCTGCCACTCGCGTTGCTTGCTATGATTTGCACACTAATTGTGAGTTTGTTCCGTTCACTAACACCACCGTGGGGATACGCAGTACCGTTGCTTGCATACGCATGTGTGGGAACTTTGTTGATCGGTAAGCTTATGCAAATACTAGCGGAGAAGCTTAGGATTACCCCTGAGCAGCAGAGTACAATTCAGCCAATAGATGAAATTCGAACTCGTGGCATGGTCAACGCTTTGATTGTGCTGCTAATTCCAGCGTTACTCTTCACAGGAATATGTACTGCTTCTGGAAAGCACTTAAAGATGTTCGACTTCGGCAGTAAAAAACAGATCGAGGGTATCTCGTATCTGACAAGTTTCTCCGACGTATACTATGCGTCCAAGACGAGATATACAGCGTATTTGTGGCAGTCAGCCGATTATAGGATGGCAATCAAGCTTCCAGATTTAACCGGCGGTCGTAAGCCTGACGAATTGCGTGGTATAGCAGAAATCACGTGGCAGATGGATGAGAATATTCGCACGGTACAAGGGAATTCAACTCAAATCGACGTGAAGCCAATCATGCACAAGAGCCAGTTGATGTATCGGCTGGTTAAAGAGACCACTATGGATGGCCATGTTTATTATTCTAGTTTGAGAGGCTCATCTTCGATTCTGCCAGGTGACGTGAAGCCGCGTGAGCCATTATCCGTACAAATCATGGTCAGTGGAGATGGCAGTCAAATATTTGTTATACAATACCCAACACGCTTCGATATTTCGCCTGTATTCCGGGTTTCGGATGACGGGAAATATGTGATCACAGGAACAAGTCCAGTGAATCCAATGGATTTCCACACCTATTGGTTCACTGCAGATCAACGTACCGATCACATGTTCAACTTACTGGCTGCCAAAAACCAATTGAATGACACCGCAATGTTTAACCGAGCTTACTTTGCGCTTGCTTCTGCTATGCAGGAGGGAGATGGACGTACGGTCGTTAATCTGCTTGAGACGATGCGGAAGTCCGGCGTAGACGTGAAAGCACCTGGATGGGATATCCAAACGTGGACGGATAACTTACATCATCGATATCAAGATGCAAGCTTGCCTAATTTCCTAGCGCTGCTGTCTAAGGCAGGCATGCAAGGGGGTTATGAAGTCACAGAGACAACTGACAACAAGGAGGATAAGGTCGGTGTTTACCATCTTGAGGTACCGTTCACTGATGGTGTTATACCGATAACGTTCAAGGAATCTAAGGTAGATGGCAAGCTGTTGTCTATCCATGTCATGGAGTAGAAGATAATTGGATACGAGAGTGCCTCTAAAGCCAAGTATGTGGCGGGGACACTCTTTTTCCATTTTAAAAAAGTGATAAAACAATAACAAAACTCTAAAATTCAATAATGTTTTATTGTAAAACGATAAATTATGTGGTAAATTCAAATCAATAATTATGAAAAGAGGTGCTTTAGGTGAAACAAGGATCAACATTATTTTTGAAAATCGCAGTCATACTTATTGGACTCCCTGTTCTTGCACTGTGCATATTCGTGGTGCCGGAGTTTGGGAGATATGCCGTAGAGTTATATCCAGGAAAGACTTATCTGCAATATCTCGTTTACCTCGATGTCTATGCAACGGCGATACCCTTTTACTTTGCCTTATATCAGGCTTTCAAGCTGTTAAGTTATATCGATAAAAACGTTGCCTTCTCAGAATTATCTGTAAAAGCATTGAAAAATATCAAATACTGTGCAAACACAATCAGTATCTTATATGTGCTAGGCTTGCCGCTCTTTTATCTCATTGCGGAGAGGGACGACGCCCCTGGCCTCATCGTTATTGGATTGAGCTTTATATTTGCTTCCAGTGTAATTGCTGTTTTCGCCGCTGTTCTTCAAAGGCTTTTGCAAGAAGCGATCGATATTAAATCAGAAAATGACTTCATAGTCTGAGGTGAATGAAATGGCGATAATAATCAATATTGATGTGATGCTGGCTAAAAGGAAAATGAGCGTGACAGAACTTTCGGAAAGGGTTGGCATTACGCTAGCTAATCTGTCTATTTTGAAAAATGGTAAGGCCAAAGCGATTCGAATTTCTACGTTGGAAGCAATATGTAAAGCTTTGGATTGTCAGCCTGGTGATATCTTAGAATTCAAAAGTGATGAAGAAACGCTAGACTAATACGTTTGGATAATATACACGGAGGAGGGATACAAGTGGACCGTAACAATCTGATCATTGAACATATGGGCAATCCCCATGAGCTTGAGCGAATGTTTCGAAAAGAACCTGAAGCGTTCAGGAAAACATTCGCCTACGCCTGGGAACAAAACCCGAATTCGCAGGTGCTTGCCACTTGGTATGAGAGATTGCACTTCAAAGAAGATGTACATACCGAAAAGGCGTCCTTGTTTCAAAAGGATTTCTTTATCATGGGCATTTTGGCGATACTGGCAGGGATTATCACACGGATCATTTTCCATTATGTTGAACAAGAGACAATAGCTCCAATCAATCTTGTTTTTGGTGTTCTACCATTTATAGCGGCCTACTTTGTATGTAACAATCCCCCACGGCGAAATGTTATGTATACACTTGCAGGGTTGTTTCTTGTCTCCGTCATTTATGTGAATATACTGCCACTCGAGCAGAATGACAGTATCCTTTTATCTTATATTCATTTACCCATCTTCCTATGGGTATTAGTGGGGCTAGCTTTTACAGGAAATGAATATAAACATGGCAGCATTCGATTAGCCTATCTGAAATTTAATGGTGAACTTKGCATACTTTACGCGACTATGGCCATAAGTGGTGTATTATTAACAGGTTTAACTATGCAGCTATTTAGATTTGTGGGCATGGATATTGCTGATTTTTATTTTAAAAATGTCGTGTTATTTGGAGCTGTTGCGCTATCCATTGTGGCGACCTATCTCGTTTCTCGTAATCTTAAACTTGCCAAAAATATCGCGCCTTATATCGCCAAAATTTTCAGTCCACTCGTGTTGGTAACCTTGTTGGTCTATCTGATAACGGTTATAGGGGTCGGGAAAAATCCGTTCTTGGATCGGGATTTCCTTCTTTCCTTCAACGGCATACTGCTTTGTGTACTAGCCGTTACCATTTTCTCCATTACAGAAAGTGGCACAGATGCGAAAAAGAATATTTCAGATTATATAAACTTTGCTTTACTTGTGCTAGCACTTATAATTGATAGTGTGGCCGTATCAGCCATCGTGTTCAGGCTTTCCTCTTATGGGATTACGCCTAACCGAATTGCTGTTCTAGGAGTCAATATTTTGATTTGGGCCAATCTGATTTGGATTATGGTTTCGTATCTGCTTTTCTTACGAAACAAAACAGGACCTACTACCATCCAAGACGCCGTTACGAAGTATTTACCGGTCTATGGAATTTGGGCTGCTTTTGTTGCATTTACGTTTCCTTTTATTTTCAAATAATATAGCGATACCAATGGAGTGTAACCGACATGGGAAGAGAACGTTTAAGACCTATTTACAATGCTGGTGAATCGCTGTTGAAGGAAATTCAACGTACGTATGTCTCAGAGGATGGGGTGGCGATCTGGAGTTTGGGCCAAGCTGGGGCGTTGATTAAAGGCGGCAGTTCAGACGAAGTTATTTGTATTGATCCCTATCTAAGTTATTCAATTGAATTGGAAAATCCTGATACGGAATTTAAAAGGGAAATTCCACCGCCGCTTACGCCTCAGGAGCTAGATGTAAACATCGTATTGCTCACGCATTTCCATAATGATCATATGGATTTAACTAYGATCAAGGGTGTTTCTGAGGCTCATCCAGGGACGACATTCGTGGCACCAGCTTCACATGTGAATTTACTGCATGAAGTTGACGTGGATGCAAGCCGAATCATTGCTGCCAAGCAAGAGCTGGTGATTTCTCGACAAGGCGTAATCATTACTCCTGTAGCGGGAGCGCACACAGCGTATGAGACAGATCAGGATGGGAATCAGTACTATTTGGGTTATTTTATCGAAATCAACGGAGTGAGAATCTTCCATACAGGAGACACGGTTGTCACACCAGAGTTGATTGAGCATGCCAAGAAATTTCAGCCTCATGTAACACTTCTTCCGATTAATGGAGGCGATTATGCACGTACTTCCAGAGGAATTGTAGGCAATATGAACTTCCGTGAAGGGGCAGATTTCGGCGTTGAGATTGGGTCGGATCTACTAATCCCTATCCACTTTGATATGTTTTCCAATAATCGTGATAACCCGGCCTACTTCGTTGATTATTTGTTCCACACGTATCCTGCGCAGAAGTTCCATATGATGTCCGCGGGAGAGCGATTTATTTATTTTAAATAAGAGAAAAGGATGAGACAAAATGAGCAGAATATTACGGTTTGAAATCCAAGCAGATGAACCCAATCAACTCATCGAGTTCTATACACGAACGTTTAATTGGGAATTCACGAAGTTTCCAGGACCACAAGACTATTGGTTTATTAAAACGGGGAATAGTGGAGATCCTGGCATTGACGGGGGATTAATGAAATCTCCTGATGGTACGACGCGAACTATCAATTCAATTGAAGTAACTTCGATCGATGAATATATAGAATCTCTAACATTAAATGGCGGGACTATTGTTGTTCCGAAAATGAGTATGCCAGGAATGGGCTACCTTGCTTATTTTACTGATCCAAGTGGAACCATTGTGGGGATCTCACAATCGGATTCGAGTGCACGATAAGTCGTAAATATTATTGATCTTTATTAAAGGGCTGCCTTATGGCAGTTCCTTTTTGTGTTTCGTAAGGTGATTTTCTTAGAATAGATCATACTTTTGTACAAATAAAGGATCCACTTCGTCGTTATTTCTTGGTATATTAAATAGGGAGAAAAGAACTTATACGCCGTTAKGGAGGAATGTACATGTACACATTTGGATGGTGCAATGGGATTCAAGAAGCGGAGAGACTTGGGCGATTGGGCTTTGATTATATCGAATGCGCGCTCGTGGCATTAAATTTAGAGGATGAGGCAGATTTCGCCGCCAAGCTTCCCATGTATTTGAATAGTCCGCTTCCCGTACAGGCTTTCAGTATATTTTTCCCAGGAGACTTGAAAGTAGTCGGTCCAGAAGCCGATGAGGAAAGAATCCGACGATATGTGCATAAAGCTGCAAGCGCTTTAAATAAAATCGGGGCCAAAACGGCTGTTCTCGGCAGTGGAAAAGCACGTCATTTTCCGGAGGGTTGGGAACGTAATCGCGCAGAGCAACAGCTTCTTCAGCTACTCGCACGAATCGGAGATGAGTTCGAAGGAACAGGTGTTACGCTAGCCATTGAGCCCTTGAATCGTAAGGAATCCAATATCATTAACACGGTTTCGGAGGCAGTGATGTTGGCCAAGCAGGTGAATCTTCCAACGATTCGAGTTTTGGCCGATTTCTATCATATGGATGAGGAGCAAGATCCGATTTCCACCCTGATTGAAAATAAGGATTGGCTTCAGCATATTCATCTTGCGGATACGGATCGGTTGTCACCTGGCACAGGTCAATATCCCTATGATCAATTCGCGGCGGCATTGAAAGCATCTGGCTATGCGGGGATGATTTCAGCGGAGTGTACCGTTCATGATCCTGAGAAAGAATTCGCGGCAAGTTTGGCTTTTATGAGAGAGAAGTTCATGTAGAGTTCCTATCGAATTGAAAAGGATTTAGCCAAGAGGGGTCGAAATATATAATACCGAGTAATTAACTATGATTTCATTTTTCGGGAATTAGGCAGATAAGGTTGTGACGCAGTTGTTAAAAGATAAAATTCTTAGAAGAGAACCAGGTATCATTACTTACGGTATGACACCTCCTAAGGAAACACATTCGCTAGAGAAAATGGCTGAAATTTCACACAAACAATGTGAGCGACTTCAGAAACTTCAAATAGATGGCTTAATTCTCTATGATGTTCAGGAAGAAAGTGATCGTATCGATCAAGATCGTCCTTTTCCTTATTTACAGACGGTTGACCCGACTACGTACAGCAAGACGTATTTKAGCAATTTAAATGTCCCGAAAATTATTTATCGATGTGTGGGGAAATACACAGAGGAACAGCTGGCGGAATGGATTCAAGCTGATCTTGATGAGGAGCGATTCTCCGTATTTGTGGGGGCATCCTCCAGTAAACAAGAGGTTCAAATGGGTCTGCCAGAAGCGTATGCGTTAAGCAGAAAGCTGAATGACAAACTAACTTTAGGGGCCGTTGTCATCCCTGAAAGACACATGAAAAAAGATGACGAACATCTCAGAATGATCAATAAAATAGCGAGTGGCAGTCGGTTTTTCATTTCCCAAGCGACCTATAACGTTGAAGCGTCGAAGAACTTCTTATCGGATTATTATTATCATTGTAAAGAAAATAAGCTCGACATGGTGCCGATCCTCATGAATATTGCGCCGTGCGGCTCGACGAAGACGCTTGAATTTATGAAATGGCTTGGTATCTCCATTCCGAAATGGTTGGAAAATGATTTGAAGTATTCGCAGGATGTCTTGGATAAATCCGTATCGGTTTCCCTACAAATATTTGAAGAAATTTTCGAATTCGGCCTGGAAAAAGGGATTCCGATCGGGTGCAGTGTCGAAAGTGTCTCCACGCGAAAAGTTGAAATCGAAGCTTCGATTCAATTGGTGCATGAGATCAAAGCTATGATGGCGAAGAAAATGAGATCATCGTTTGTTTTTTGAGTGTACGTCAGAAGAAGGAGCAAATCTGCGTTAGCAGTTGCTCCTTGTTTTTCATTGTAGCTAACTAAAGGGGAATCTCATTGATCATACAAAGTTATGTGAACGAAATGACAGAGGTTTTACAAGCATGTGGTTTTACTGAAAGCGAAATTCTAACAGGCTTGGCCTATATCGAAGGTAACATCTTGGAAGATGAATTGATCGTAAACGTAGCGCCTAAAGATTTCAAATTAGTGCAACGTGAACAGCGTCGCAAAACATGGGCATTGCTATCAACGTTGAGGAAAAAGAAAGATGACTCCGATAGGATCGGAAGATATTTATCACTTTTCATACACATAGGTAAGGACAGTTTTCTAGAAACTAGCTCCGATTTCAATATGGAAGATGCATTGTGGCGAAGAGGATGTTTACGTCTTGTCACCCAATACAAAGTCCCATACACCATCGTTTGGGAGTGGATGCTAGCGAAGAGCAAATTTGTCGATTATCGAGGAAATCCAGAGTCGTATGCCTTGGAATTTGTGGAATTAATGGCGCAAAGCGAGCCTGAACTATTGCACAAGTTGTATCCGGACCAAGATGTTGCTGTGCAGCCATATATCGCTGCATTGTTAACCAAGCATAACGGTGAAGATTATGAAGCATTAACATGGTTTGAAAAACATTTTTACCAACTTGCCTCGGTTGATCATTTGGATACAGACAATAAGAGAAAGCAGCTGAGAAATTGTGTTTATTTGGCTGTTTCAGTAAAGCAGCACAGTCGTATAGCATCGGAATACTTGAAAAAGCTGATTAATGAGGATCCGAATGCTTTTGTAACGAATTACAGAATAGCTTTTTACCATAATCGTGAAAAGGAATTACGTAAAATCCCTGGTATGTTGGAAGAGTTTGKAGCTCTTCGTGAGCACTATCTCATCAATCTTGCTGAGCCTGGTCTTGGAAGTCGTGATGGGTCTTATGATGATCTCTTGAGAGAAGAATTCGCTGATCGACCGGAGAGCTTCCGGAAAGCAATTGAGATGTCACATGGTTTGAAAACCATTCATTTGTGCCGTATCGTCTGGGAAAAAGATGAGGAGAAGCCTTACTTAAGCGAAGCGCTTCAGGAATTTGCAAGTTATTTGGAAAGCTTAATTCCGAATGATCCTCAATTACATGCCTACTTTCGAGGAGAGAACCCATTTAGTGAGGTTGAACGATACTTACATCATCTGCATGAGACTTCAACAGGGTCTAACTATCGTAGACTGCTTGATTTGAAAGATCTACGCAACCATTCAGAGATGTTTGACAGGGGATTGTGTTTCTTGGCCTACGCCGATAAGGAAACGCTATGGATCATGGGCAGTTGGCTGTCAGATAAAGGATTCACCGTGAAAGAGCTTATGGATCGAATCACCAACGCTGGAGGTGATAGCAACGTATTGCTCCCAATGATTGTTACGAAATCTTATGCGAAATATCCGTCGGATGATGAGGCTTTCAACCAGACCGGATATCAGTATTTGAAATCTTATATACGGGATCAAGGGGAAGTCATAGTAGCCCTTCTTC
>NZ_JBFTPF010000122.1:0-9486 GCF_056398345.1 Paenibacillus sp. 01T442 | reverse complement strand
CAGTAGCACAAAACATAAAAAAGATCGCCCGACAGCTTGCGAAGTGCGCAAACAAAAGGGGGATCTTTTTTATTGCATGTAAATATGCGTGGAAAGCAAATTGGAGGGTATTGAAAGTTTCATGAAAGCGCTTTACTCGACAGCCTGAAAAACTACAGCTATTTTCATGATTTTCGAGTGAAAATCAGAAATAGCTGGAAATTATGTAGTTAAGTGCACGCTTTTGGCCCATTTCGTTAGAAAAGGCTGGAATTAACTGGAGGTTTTACAGCTAATGTTCGTCAGAGCTGAATATGTGAGAAAATAGCTGGAGTTTTTCCAGCTATTTTTTTGCGTTGTGTTGCGGAGAGGCAGTGATTAGCTAGTTGGAGATAGGGAATGGCGTGGAGAGGTAATGAGGTGGGGTTGAAGTAGACAAGAAGGTAGGAATGGAGGTAATAAGGTGGTGGGTGAAGTAGACAAGAAGGTAGAGTTAGAGGTTGTAACATGAAGCAATGAAATGTGTGACAAGGTTAAGTGGGCTGTAGTGTGAAGTAGTGGAGTTGTTGTGAAGTAGTAGTGACCACTACAGAACTAGGAGGAACCTGAGGAAATCCTCAGGTTCTTCCTAGTTCTGTGCGAGCTAGTTTAGGTGCGTTGAGCGTGCAGTCCTTATAGCAATTGCGGCATCTTTAGTTTGCGCGGTACGCTTTTGAACGAGATGGTACACCACCCCAATCAGCAGCCACGTTATACCCATCCATATCGCGTCCTTATCCAGCAACGACAGTAGATAGCCGATGAATCCGGCGCCTAGCAAAGGAAGCACGAGATACAAGATCGTTTGCTTCGGCGAGCGTTGGTGTTCTTTCAAATACTTTTGTGCGATGACAGATACGTTTACGAAGAAGAAGGCGGAAAGTGCGCCGAAATTGACGAATTTCACGGCATTATCCAAGGAGATCACGAGCGCGAGCAGCGAGACGACGCTAACGATCACAATGTTGATAACCGGTGTGCCCAACTTCGGATGAAGGAACGCAAACACTCGCTTCGGCAGCACGTTATCTCGACCCAACACGAACAGGAGGCGTGAGACGCTAGTTACGGATGATAATCCTTGTGTGAAGATCGCAAGAATCAAGACGGTGAGGAACACGGAACTTAATGCGGCGCCGCCTACCATTTTCACAATTTCAAAGCCTGCAGAATCAATGTGAACAAAAGTTAAATGCGGATACACGAGCTGTGTTAGAAATGATGGCACTAAGTAAAGAACGCTAGCCGTAATGATGATGATCATGATCGCGCGTGGAATGGTTTTCTCGGAATTGACTGTTTCTTCGGCCATCGTTGTCACTGTATCAAAGCCTAAGAATGAGAAACATATAATAGAAGCGCCAGCGAGTATGGTGGAGAAAGGTACATCCGTTTGCAGAAAAGGCTGAAGCGGGTGAATCTCACCAACACCGGATAAGTTGCGGAATAGAAAGAAACAGAACACAGCGATAAAAATAATTTGAATCCAGACGAACAATTTGCTGATATTCGCAGAGAATTTGATGCCAATGATATTAATGAGACCGAGGACGATGTTAAGCCCGATGATCCACACATAAGCAGGAATGGACGGGAACTGAGCATGCAGGTAGATCCCGAAGGTTAGGCACGCAATGATGGGGGAGAAGAAATAGTCCAGGAGCAAGACCCAACCTACGAGGAAGCCTAGATAGGGATGGATGCTTTTTTTGGTGTACGTGTAGGCGGAACCGGAAGTCGGAAAAACCTTAGACATCACACCATAGCTGTACGCGGTGAAGAAAATAGCGATGAAAGCAAGTAAATACGCCTGCGTCAACATCCCATGTGCTTTCTCATAGGCGATCCCATAGATGGAGAAATAAATCATAGGGGTCATCCAAGCGAGCCCCATATAAACAACTTGATACAAGCTTAGGGATTTACGTAGTGTGCCTTCAGTGGTCATAGTGATAACACTCCCTCATCAGTGGTTAATGTGAACACAGACGAGGTTTGTATGCAAAAAAGCCAAGGCGATATCTAGGTTACAGATATCTCCCGGGCTTTTATCCCTCCGTGAACACAGTCCTTAGCTGTGCGTTTCCTCTTGGTCCAGACCGAGGTGGCAAGCCATCCCGCGGAACCCTAGAAAATTTGTATGTGATGTTTCATTACTTACATGTAAGGATGTTAACCATTTTATTAATGATGTTAGATATTCGTTGTTTATGTAAGTTAATATAACACATTATTAGGTTTATGAGAAGTATTTTATGCCAATTAACTAAAATGAATAGAAGTTATTGACACAAAACATCAACGATGTTATGTTTAGTAACACAAACGAATACGATTGTTTACTAGGGTTCCGCCGGTAACGTACCGGGCTGGTCCGAGAGTAAACCACTCTTGTGAAAGAGTGCCACGGAAGGATAAAAACCTGGGAGATATCACCAAGACAATGGGTCTTGTGATGTCTCCCTTTTTGTTTAAGCAAAAAGCGAAGGAGAGCGATAGCATGGGGAACATTTGGAGCAAGGACATAGGGCCAGGAGGCAAATGGTCAGGGGTAATTGGCAAAGGAAAGTTGATTCGTTTGACTGCGCTGGAAGCAGGTGCGAATGTGTCGATTCAGTTGTACCACGCGAAGGATCTGACGGAGCGTTACAATATGCCGGATACATTGAAGGCACAGCATACGGCTCATCTGACTCGCGGGAACGTACTAATGAGTGATAACGGTCGTGCGATGGTGAGTATCGTGGAAGACAGCTTAGGCTGGCATGATCCGCTTAGCGGATACACAAGCCGTGCAGCGACAGATGCCAAGTACGGAGCGACGAATTATCAGGAACTGCGCAATGATTGGCTGCGGAGCGGTCAAGAGAACTTTGTAGTTGAGCTGGTTCGTAATGGCCTGAGCATGCGGGATATGATGCCGGTGGTGAATTTCTTTTCCAAAGTCGTCGTGGATGACAATGGGGACATGCGACTCAGCCTAGACCACTGCCCAGCAGGGGCCACAGTTACGTTAAGAACAGAGCTGGACACATTAGTCGTTCTGTCCAATACGCCTAACCCACTTGATCCAAGAGAGAACTACCCTTCGGTGCCAGTCAAAATCGAAGTGCTAGCCGCCACGCCTGTTAATGAAGATGATTTTTGCTTGAATTATCGCCCTGAGAATCGCCGAGCTTTTGAAAATACATGGGAATATCACACGCTGTTAGGTTCTTAATTGAAACGACCACACAAAGGAGGCATGGGAGTATGGCTATATTTAATCGAGTAGAGAGCCCTCGTCAAGTGGAAGATGCGATATATAGTGAAGTGATTCAGGCAGGGGACGGCTGGATGCGTGTCTTGAAGCCCGGGCAAGTGATGCGGATCGTGGATCTCGAAGGGAATCAAGCAGCAGACACATTGTTCTATGATGCGGAGAATCCCGAGGATCACTACAGTGCGGTGGCGACGATCACAGGGCAAAGCAACATCTACTTGAGCACAGGTTCCATCCTGAGAGCCGAGTCAGGTAAGGAATTGCTGCGAATCGTAGCTGACACCTGTGGACGTCATGATACGGTTGGTGGTTCGTGCTCCGCACAAAGCAATACGGTGCGTTACTCACACGATAAGCTGTCGATGCACAATTGTCGTGATACGTTCATGCTTCAACTGGCTGGACAGGACGGTGTGTATACGAAGCGGGATTTGGCACCAAACATTAATTTCTTCATGAATGTACCCGTCACACCGGATGGCGGTTTGAAATTCGATGATGGCGTATCCGCGCCAGGTTGTTATGTCGAAATGCAGTCCATTGGCAGCACGATGGCACTGATTAGTAACTGTCCGCAGCTTAACAATCCATGCAATGCCTATAACCCTACACCGATACAGGTGCTCATCTGGGATAAATAACGAACATACACATGAAGGAGTGGTTACGATGTTTACAAAAGTGCTAATTGCGAACCGTGGAGCGATCGCAGTGCGTATCGAGCGTACATTGCGCAAACTGGGAGTACAATCCGTGGCTGTTTATACAGCTGCAGATCAAGATAGTTTACATGTGGATGGAGCTGATGAAGCGGTTCTGATAGGTGAGGGGTCAGCGAAATCGAGTTACTTGAATACCGAGCTGATTCTCCAAACGGCGCTCGAAACCGGTGCTCAAGCGATCCATCCTGGATATGGCTTCTTGAGTGAGAATGCGGATTTCGCCCGCGCTTGTCGCGAACATGGCATTGTATTCATCGGGCCGACTCCGGAGCAAATGGAGATGTTCGGACTAAAGCATTCCGCACGTGAAATTGCAGAACGTGCAGGTGTGCCGATGCTGCCGGGTACTCCGCTAATCACGGAGTTGGAAGAAGCTTTAACGGAAGCTGCGCGTATTGGCTACCCGGTTATTCTGAAAAGTACAGCGGGCGGCGGCGGTATCGGCATGCGTGTTTGTGCCGATGAAGCGACATTGCGCTCTGCCTACGATGGGGTACGCCATTTGGCTGAAACGAATTTCAAAAACGGGGGCATGTTCCTCGAGAAATATATTGCCCGTGCTCGTCACGTTGAAGTGCAAATTTTCGGCAATTCCTTGGGTGAAGTTGTAACGCTTGGTGAACGCGATTGCTCTATCCAACGCCGTAATCAAAAGGTCATTGAAGAAAGTCCTGCTCCGAACCTGTCGGATGAAGTGCGTGAGGCGATGTTTGCTTCAGCGAAGCGTTTGGCAGCAGAAGTAGGTTACCGCAGTGCAGGAACGGTTGAGTATCTCTATGATCCAGAAACGTGTGAATTTTACTTCTTGGAAGTTAACACTCGTCTTCAAGTAGAGCACGGTGTGACGGAGGAAGTGCTCGGAATTGACCTCGTGGAGTGGATGGTGCGTGAAGCGGCATTGGAGCTGGATGATCTGCAATCCTTGATCCGCAAGCCGCAAGGCCACAGCATCCAAGCGCGGATTTATGCAGAGGATTGCTTGCAACAGTTCCGTCCAAGCGCTGGTCAGTTGGATCGCGCTGTTTTCTCTAGCGAAGCTCGTAATGAGACGTGGGTTCGAGATGGTCTAACGGTAACGACACTCTATGATCCTATGCTGGCTAAAATCATTGTTCACGGCAAGGACCGCTTAGACGCGATCCATAAATTAGTAGAAGCGCTGTCTGAAACGCGCATGTATGGGTTAACAACGAATTTGCAATATGTGCGTGCGCTTCTGCAAGAAGAAGCTTGCCTCACAGGTAATGTTTACACGCAACTGCTAAATACCTTCGAGCCTACAGAGCGCGCACTTGAAGTCGTCGATGGCGGTATTCAAACCACCGTGCAGGACTTCCCAGGCCGTATTCGTCATTGGGATGTCGGTGTACCACCTTGTGGGCCGATGGATCCTTTGTCCTTCCGAATCGGGAACAAGTTACTTGGTAATGCAGATGATGCTCCCGGATTAGAAATGACCCTGCGTGGAGGCTCCTACAAGTTCCGCAGCGACATGTGGTTCTGTGTAACAGGTGCGGATATGCAAGCGGAGCTCGATGGAGAGACGGTTGCTACGTACCGTCCGGTGTTTGCATCGAAAGGGCAAGTGCTAAGCTTTGGCGAAGCCAAGGAAGGCATGCGCACTTATTTGCTCATCGGCGGCGGACTCGATATGCCGAAGCTTCTAGGCAGCTCATCCACGTTTACGTTGGGCGGCTTTGGTGGTCACGGCGGACGTGCGCTTCGCACGGGCGATGTGTTAGGTGTTAACGAAGGCGGAGAGAACCGTGTGCAAGACGTTTACGAATTAGCCCAAGATCATCGCCCTGGCATGACACGCGAGTGGACGATTGGGGTCGTGCCTGGACCGCATTGTACAGGTGAGTTTTTGCGCACGGAGTATCTGGATCAACTGACAGAAACGAGCTGGGAAGTGCATTTTAACTCATCGCGAACAGGTGTTCGTTTGAAAGGGCCTGCTCCGCTATGGACACGTGAAGATGGCGGGGAAGCTGGACTTCACCCTTCCAATATTCACGATAATGCCTATGCGATTGGAACACTCGACCTAACGGGCGATATGCCGATTCTGCTCGGGCCTGATGGACCGAGTCTTGGTGGATTCGTGTGTCCGGTAACGACCGCATCGGCGGAGTTCTGGAAGCTAGGTCAATTACACCCTGGTGACACGATCCGTTTCCACCTGCTGACGCTTCCTGAAGCTGAAGCACTGCGTGATCTGCAAGAGAGCAACCTGCGTGCGATTGGTGAGGGACATTTTGATCAATTAGTACACGTGCAATTGCCTGCTATAAATGAGGAGATTACGCCGGAGTATCCGCGACTTTTCCATGAAGTAGAGGACCGTCGTTTCCCGATCACCATTCGCTGCTGCGGGGACCAAAACTTACTTGTCGAATACGGTGAGCTAGAGTTGGATTTGCTGCTTCGCTTCCAAGTGCAAGCTTTAATGCAGGCGATTGTCGAAAGTGGCTCAATTCCTGTGCTGGATTTGACGCCTGGTATTCGCTCCTTGCAAATTCATATTGATCCATCGCAAATTACGGTGATAGAGGCGTGCGCAAAGGTTGTTGAGATCGATGCTGCACTCCCTCCACTAGAACAGTTCCGAGTGCCATCGCGTATTGTACGCTTGCCATTGTCATGGGATGATCCAGCAACGCAACTGGCGATCGAGCGTTATCAACAAGGCGTGCGGCCGGATGCACCTTGGTGCCCGAGCAATTTAGAATTCATTCAACGCATTAATGGATTAGACACCATAGATGAAGTGAAGAAAATTGTATATGAAGCGAACTACCTCGTACTGGGGTTAGGTGATGTGTATTTAGGGGCTCCTGTGGCAACACCGGTTGATCCTCGTCATCGTTTAGTCACAACGAAATRCAATCCAGCTCGTACATGGACACCAGAAAATGCCGTCGGTATCGGCGGAGCTTACATGTGTGTGTATGGGATGGAAGGTCCGGGCGGGTACCAATTCGTAGGACGCACCATTCAAATGTGGAATCGTCTGCGCTCAACGGAGAGCTTTCAGGCGGGTAAGCCTTGGTTGCTGAGATTTTTTGATCAAATCCAATTCTATGAAGTGAGTGCGGAAGAACTGCTGCAACTGCGGGAGGATTTCCCTCGCGGTCGTTATGAGGCGGACATTCAAGAGACGACGTTTGATTTAGGTGAATATCTACAATTCCTGAGTTCTATAGAAGAAACAACGAATACGTTCCGTACCCAGCAGCGTGATGCGTTCAAAGAGGAACGCGAGAGTTGGAAAGCGAAAGGGCTAGCTGAATATGTCTCCGAGCAGGAGACAGGCGATGTTGCGCCGGAAGATGAGTTACCTGCTGGAACGATTGCGGTGCGTGGTATTATGCCAGGCAGTGTTTGGAAAGTACTGGTATCCCCAGGTGAGCAAGTGAAGAAGGGCGACCAACTGGCGATTCTTGAAAGTATGAAAATGGAGTTCCCACAGCACGCACCTTGTGACGGTTATGTTTCGATGATTGGCGTTAAGCCGGGCGATCAGGTACATGCCGGACAATTAATTCTAGGTATCGCACAATCTGCATAAGGGAGAAGTGAAGAGGCTATGGGAGAACGGGTTATTAGTGATGAGTTGGAAAAAGAATTGAGCATATCTTATCTGCGTGAAAAATATGAAGCGGGCGCATTATCTCCACAGGAGGTTATGGCGACCATTGTGGAGCGTTCCATCGCGGATGCAAGTATGAATATTTGGATTACGCCGCCGACGATGGATGCGATACAGCCGTACTTAGATCGTTTGTCTACACTCTCCTTTGCGGACGCACCATTGTGGGGCATGCCCTTCGCGATTAAGGATAACATTGATCTAGCTGGCGTCCCGACGACGGCAGGCTGCGCGGAATATGCGTTTACGCCGGATGAGCATGCGGGAGTCGTAGAAAGATTGATTGCAGCAGGCGCCATTCCTGTAGGCAAAAGCAATCTAGATCAGTTCGCGACGGGCCTAGTCGGCGCTCGCAGTCCTTACGGGAACGCGCATAACGCGCTGCGTCCGGAACTAATCAGCGGCGGCTCGAGCTCTGGCTCAGCCGTTAGTGTAGCACGTGGCCAAGTGGTTTTCTCACTTGGCACAGATACAGCAGGCTCCGGCCGTGTGCCGGCAGCGCTGAATCGCCTAGTCGGCTATAAGCCGAGTCTCGGCGCATGGCCGACCCTTGGGGTCGTGCCAGCCTGTGCGAGCCTCGACTGCGTCACGGTCTTCGCGCATTCCCTCGCGGATGCGCTTGTCGTAGATAGCGTGGCACGCGGTATCCACGCGGAAGATCCTTGGTCCCGCAATGTTGTGCGGAAGCCAGTGGGACTGCCTGCTCGCGTGTTATTGCCAAGTGGCGAGCTAGGCTTCTACGGGCCTTACGCTGCGGAGTATCGCGCAGCGTGGCTATGCGCCGTTGAACAGGTGCGTGAGGTTGGTCGTCGTGAGGGTATTTTGATTGAAGAGATAGATGTTGAATTATTTGCGCGAGCTGCCGCGATATTATATGAAGGTCCATGGGTAGCTGAACGCTGGGCTGATATAGGACCATTTATTGAGGCGAATCCAGGTGTAGCATATCCGGTGACGGAAAAGATTTTGCGCTCGGGCGCAGCTGCCGAGTATGACGCGGCATCGGTATTTGTTGCGATGCATAAGCTACAGCAGTATAAATTGGAAGCTAGGAAGCTGTTGCAAGATGCGGTGCTTATAATGCCGACTTGCGGAGGCACATGGACGCGCGAGCAGGTCCTCGCGGACCCGATCAGCACGAATCGCGATATGGGGCGCTACACGAACCATTGCAACCTGCTGGATCTGTGCGCAGTAGCTGTGCCGGCGGGCGATGCGGCGCCGGAGACGCCGTTTGGGATTACCCTCTTCGCTGTAGCGGAAGAGGAGGGGTTAATCTGCGGCGCGGCGGAGTTGTTCTTTGCAAACGATGAGCAAGATGTGGTGGCGAGAGCGGAGGTTGCTGCGGGTGTGAGTGCGGAGGCGAGTTCGAGTGCAAGTGCAAGTGCGGTTAGCCCCGCTGCTGCGCAGACGACGCTCGTGGCGGTGTGCGGGCTGCACATGCGAGGCTACCCGCTGGAGAAACAGATGCAAGGCTGCGGAGCGCGGTTCATCCGGGAGGATGAATCCGCTGCGAAGTACAGCCTTGTGAAGCTGCCGACATCCCCAGCGAAGCCGGGGATGATCAAGCAACAGCAGGGTGGCGCAGCCATCCTGCTGGAGATTTGGGAGATGCCGCTGGAGGCATTCGGCGGCTTTGCGGCAGCGATCCCGGCTCCGCTCGGGATCGGCAAGGTTGAGCTCCGGGACGGCACGGAAGTCCCGGGCTTTGTTTGTGAAGCTTACGCGGCCGAAGGCGCGGAAGATGTTACAGCGTTGCGTAGTTGGCGCAACGTGGTGCCTTTGTAATTGACGGCGAAAAGGAACGAGCGGAGAGCTCGGGGGGGGGGGGG
>NZ_JBFTPF010000121.1:0-9503 GCF_056398345.1 Paenibacillus sp. 01T442 | reverse complement strand
CTTTACGAAATTGGGAGTATTACGGCATGACGGAATCTTTTACTGATTTGCACGAAAGATCAGCAAACAAAGAAACCTTCTCACATCTATATGAGATCGTCACATCCAGAGAAAATATCTTGCTGGCTTATCGTACGATGAAGTCCAATAAAGGATCAAAGACACCAGGAACAGATGGATTAACCATCAAAGACATTGAACAAAGACCCGAATACGAATTAGTAAGTGAAATCCAATACAAACTGCAAAACTATCGCCCCAAGAATGTCAGAAGGAAACTCATCGAAAAAGATAACGGTAAGATGAGACCGCTGGGCATCCCGTGTATCCTTGACCGTATCATTCAACAGTGCTTCAAACAAGTCCTTGAGYCCATAGCTGAAGCCCAATTTTACAAGCATAGCTATGGTTTCAGACCCCTTCGATCGGCACACCATGCCATGGCAAGAGTACAGTTTCTCATCAATCAGGCTTCGATGCATTATGTAGTAGACATCGACATCTTGGGATTTTTCGACAATGTCAACCATACGCTGCTTTTGAAGCAACTTTGGAACATGGGCATTCRAGATAGAAAGGTTCTAGSYTGCATYTCTAAAATGCTAAAAGCTGAAATCGAGGGGGAAGGRATACCTTCAAAAGGTGTRCCACAAGGCGGTTTACTGTCAACACTGCTCTCGAATATTGTAYTAAATGACYTAGATCACTGGGTYGCAGGTCAATGGGAACTCTTTCCGCTGARAAAACCTTTCAAATCAAGAACTGGCGAAAGGGCTGCRAAAATACGCTCAAGTCTGAAAGAAGGCTATCTGGTGCGTTACGCCGACGACTTCAAAATCATWTGTAGAGATTGGAGATCGGCCCAGAGGTGGTATCATGCGGTARYTCTGTATCTSAAAGATCGCCTGAAACTCGATGTCTCTCCGGAGAAATCRCAAATCATTAATCTGCGAAAACGAGAGTCGGAATTCCTTGGGTTTACAATCCGAGCGAACAAAAAGGGTCAAAAACGAGTAGCGCATACGGGTATAAAAGTGGGTAAAAAGCAGAAAATCAAAAGCGAAGCCAAGAAACACATTCTCAAAATGAGGACTTCGCCTACGGCTCTAAATGCTGTACGGTTCAACAGCTTTGTGTTAGGAATTCACAACTATTTCAATCGGGCAACACATGTAAGTGTTGCGTTCTCACGTCTTGCCTACGATCTGCGAGCTTTCATGTACAATCGTCTCAAACAAATCKGGAAATATGAGCATCCTGCAAACCCACCGCCAACATACAATAAATTTTACAGCTTGGGTTACAGGACTTTTAAAGTAGCAGATGTTTATTTTATCCTCTAGCCAATGTGAAAACAAAGAATACGATGGGTTTCAGTACARGGCTATCGCTCTTTACCACAACAGGCAGAGAACAGATACACAGGAAGCTTCGACCAGATTTACGTCAGGAAATTTACTTACTTACGAAATCTAGCATCCCGAATCAAAGTGTTGAATATATGGACAATCGAATTAGTCGGTATAGCATGAAGATGGGGAAATGCGAAATTACAGGCATGTATCTCTTCGCATCCGATGTTTACTGCCACCACTATATTCCGTTGCACTTAGGTGGGAATGACAAGTTTAATAATTTGCGAATCCTCCACAAAGAGGTAGGGCAACTTATCCTCCAAACACATAAAGAGACGATTGACGTACTCAAAAATAGACTGGGCTTAACGGAATTGATGATGCACCAGATCAACCAATACCGTGAAAAATATGTATTAGAACCAGTTTAACATCCCGAATCAATGAGTAACGAGGAAGTTATGATTTAGTAAATTCAGTTAGATGGACCGCGGAGTGCTTGGAAACTGGCACGCTCCGTGCGGAGCAGGGGAAAAGCTGGAGATCACATCAAATGCTTACCTATTGCAAACCTATAGTTCAATCACGACATGACGGCTGCCGTTATCTGTTAAAGTAACGGGCAGCATATCTGACCTCCACCTCATGGATAGGTTAAATGAAGGAATGTGGGAGCGTAGACTCTGCGAGATGTGGGAKGGTTTGCCGCCATGAGCACATGTGGAGATCCAAAGGTGCAACTATAGATTACCATACCATCCGTTTTTTACATCAGGTGGTTTAGGTAGAGAGTTTTTCTGCCCTCAACATATCCATAAATTTCTTCCTCTACAACTTCAAACCATTGAAATGTTATCTGATAAAAGCTATTTTGGTCAAAAGCTGAGAAAACGAGAGCATTTAAGAGTAAAGCGTTTCTCCATAGAGGGAGTTTAGCGTGGTGATTGCGGGTTACAAGTTCAATTCGCATGTGTTAAAATATTCCATATAGTGATCAAAGTGATGATGCAAAGCACGTGGCTCTGAAAGTAAGGGTGGTACTACAAGATTGATATGGAAAGATCTATTTTTGAATCGAAAGGTTACAAGATAGGAATTATTGCTAGGGCTAAAAAGTGTATTTAACATAAAAGAAAACCATACTGATAGTACATGGAGCCAGACTATCCCAGGAGACGTTAGGCTGGCTTGTTAAATCACATCATGAATTCTTCAAATGAGGTGTATTTGCGGAGAACGCAAATTAGAAGTAATTAGAAATTCCCGAAAAAATTAATGATACTCAAACAGGTTGAGGTGTGACAGGTATCGGTAATAAAATTCAAAGACAATTTACAAAAGAGATGAAAAAAATTGCAAGGCAAGAGTCACGAAGAAAAGATAGATTTTATAGCTTTTTGGAAAGAGATATTATTTCTGGATACTACTCTATTAAGAAGAAAGAGACCAACAAGTTTGTCTTGTACTTTATTAAGATAATGCAATATATAATGAGTGCATTTATTCTTGTTTTTGGAATGTTGTTGGCATTTGCGATTATAAACCTTCAATTATCAGGGGCATTTTTCTTATTAACTTTAATTTCACTAACCTTATTACTTTTTGGATTTATTCATCCTAATATTATATGGGCTGCTCACAGGAGAATTCCAAGAAAAAGGGTGTTGAAATTATTTGGCATTACAACAATAACATGCGTATTTGTTGGTATAGTATTAGAGGTAATAACTTAATAAAGGACAGAAAGAACTGTTGAAGCATCGTTTTGAAGGCTGGGACATCTTATAACACCATATTCACGCTGAGGGGCTTACGCCCCTTGCTTTGCCCAAGGTATTGCGAGGGATCAGAATCAGGCAGACAAACCCTGCATCACCTAACCACATCGCATCATTACGCTAACTGGGAACGATAGCTGAATAAAAACTCAGCAGCAGCTGTTTACATACTAACTGTCAGGGCTCGAAAAATCAGGATACTGAATGAGGTGGCATTATGTACGCTTATAAAAGTATCCATTCTGAAAATTATACGAGGAGAATAAAGTCGAAGGTTTTAGAACAGTACTTCCGATCAAATATTGAAATAGACAGGTGGCCAGTATGAAAATCAAAAAGTACGGGAGTGACAGAGAGCATATTTTAAAAGATTTATTGAATTTGATGGTACCCGTACAAGGGGGAACCATTGAATTACGCGATTATATTAATATGAATAAATGGCTTAGTTCTGATTACACTTTATCAGACCCTGGAAGCAATAAAAAGGATATTACATGGACTGAAACGATCGAACCCTTCCATGTCATGAAGTATCCAGTAACACAGCAATTGTATCATTTTGTCATGCATGAAGAAGAAGTAGAACCGAATGTGAATAACCTGCCAATTACGGAAGTTTCGTGGATAGATTCGCTTGCCTTTTGTAACGAATTGTCCAGAATGCTTGGCAGGACGGAATGCTACACATTCGCAAATGAAAGCGAGAACACGATATACAACAAAAAAGCGAATGGCTTTCGATTACTATCAGACGCTGAATGGCAGTATGCGTGCAAAGCGGGAACGACGGGATATAGGTATGCAAGAATTGATCAAATTGCATGGTATCTAGAAAACGCCAATGGTTCACCTCAACAAGTCGGAAAACTGCTTCCTAATCCATGGGGGCTTTTTGATATGATTGGGAATGTCTGGGAATGGTGCTGGGATCTATACGATTCTGAACGATATGGGAACTATAGAGTCTTCCGGGGAGGCAGTTGGGCAGAAGTTGAGAACAATTGTGGTTCTACGAGTAGAAGGAAAAGCATGCCGGATTTCAAGATAGATGATCTTGGTTTTAGAATAGCACTTACATCACATAGTTAAAGCGAGTTTAGCTTCCAGCAGAAATTTACTTGTTAACCATCTGATTGGGTTATTTTAAAAGATGCAGAATCTTTGGAGGTGGTAATATGACTGCTATTGCATATTATCTTTATGCCATAGTCTCAAGTGGTTATTATGGGAAGCAGGATTGGCAGGATTGGGCAGACAAACGTATTCTTAGAGAAACTCATGTAGAGGATTGGTTAATAAGTCTCTCTTTGGCAAGAGACATAGCAACAGTTCAAAGCATACTAAGTATATTGATGGTTTCCGAAAGGTACATTGTAAGTAATCCCCCTAATCTTAATGATACAACTCTTGGGTTTTGCTACTTAAGATATTTAGATTCTAAGTTATCCTCTGAGAGAGTTGTTGTTTAAGTCTGGGGTTGAAACGGATGGCGCAGGTTCAATTGAATGTGAAGTGTTTTATACTCTTCTTAGTGAACTAGAAAAGGGTATGCATATTGAAGAAGACATCAGTTTTCTGAAAAGTATATCCGAAATGTATGAACCATTTAAAGTAATTGCTGAGAAACAAAAAAATATTGTGGAGACATATTAGTTGCAGTTCCTCTATTGTTTGTTAAAGTAACAGTGGAGAGACTTGAAGAGAGGGTTTTTGGATGAATGTTTTAGAATGGTTGGAAAACTGGTATACAGTTAATTGCGACGGGGATTGGGAGCATTGTTACGGAGTTAAAATTACAACTCTTGATAATCCGGGATGGGCTATTGACATCCGATTGGAAGGAACACATCTTGAAGATATCAATTTCGAAACTTTGAAGATGGATCGTTCGGATCTTGATTGGGTTTACTGTGATGTTAGTGATAATTTATTTAGGGGTAGAGGCGGAAGTAATAACTTAGAGGAATTGATTGTTATTTTCCAGAAATGGTCTACCTTAAGTGAAAATAGTTTGCAAGAAGTACTTCAAAACTATAGCTCAATGAGGGAAAGGGGTAAGAATATTGAGAGTGCAATGCCCTTGTYGCGACAATTTTACTTATGCCGACATGGAAGAGGCTTTCTTTGAAATCTGTGAGGTATGCTTTTGGCAATATGATGGAACGGCACATGATAAGCCTGAAAAAATAATTGGTGCAAATCGCATTTCTTTGAATCAGGCTAGAGTAAACTTCCATAAATATGGTGTTTGTAAGGAACAATTCAAAGGAATGGTAAGAGAACCTTTAGAAGAAGAACTTCCAATTAACAACGCTAAATAAATTTAACTTAGAGTATGGTAACACAATTATAATAAGCTCCTTGTTGAGCTAACGAAAGAACGATAGCTAAACATTTTGAGGACTGCAACGTGGCAGCACTCCACTATGTTAACGGGTAGATTTGATGGACAATTGGAAGGAATCTGGAAACAAAGTGGAGAATAAAAAGTACTCTAAGTAATTGCATTAAAAGGAGGTTTTTGTGGATTGTGGATCACAAAAAAAATTTACTTTACGGAGTATTATCTGGTGTAATTCTTCTATTATTAAATAATTCGATAGCACTTCATACAATACAAAATCTCTTCGATAGCATGCCAATTGCTTATATTACAGTTAGATGCCTACTCTCTATCTTTTCTTTTATCGGTATTTTAACGGTGGCTTATTGCTCGATCGAATTGATAATAGAAGTTTTTAAATTCAGAAAGCAAAGATGACGGTTAAATTGTTCATCTCCGCGGCCAACAGCTGCTCTTTTGACTTTAAGCTAAAGGGAGGATAGTTAGAAGAGATTTGAGTAGCCGATGAAAGGAAGATAACATGAGTAAAATTACTGGGTTAATTAGAGAAGCGAGTTCACTTTTAAATTGCGAAGTTTATCCTGCATCGGGTTTACCAAAACTACGTTCTTCTCATATGTTGCCAATCGATCTTGAAGAATTTTATAAAGAGTGTGGTGGTATGCAGCTTTTCAATGATTCTGATTTCCCGTATCGAATAATCCCAGCAACAGAAATTAATTTGGCTAATTTAGAGATACTTGGTGAAGAAGTGGAAGATGATATATCCAATAACTGGTACACACTTATTGATTGTGACAATGGTGATTTTGTTACAATTGATTTACACCCTGAACGCCTCGGAAGGTGTTACGACAGTTTCCATGAGACACATGGTTTAATTGGGGATACACCGATTATTGCTATGTCATTCACAGAGCTTCTGCAACAACTTTTGCAACATAAGGGCAAACTGATCTACTGGTTAGATGAGAGTTTTGTTGCGTTAGGTGACGCATATGACAATAATGATTAAACTAACTGAGAACGTTAGCTCAACATGAACATTAACAGGCCGCCGCATATCAATAAGAAGGAGTGTGGAAAGTATGTTTCATGTAAGAGATATTTTATCCGATCAGTTATTAGCAAATGCTAATGACCCTAGTTGGTACCTACCATTTTCAGACGCAGTTGAAAATTTGTCAGAGGAAGTAGCGTTTTGGAAACCTAGTGAAGATAGTAATAGTATCGCTGAAATTGTGCAGCATTTACTTTATTGGAATGAAACTTGGCAAACTAGATACCAGAAATCTCATGTCAATGCTGTGCCTTCCATAGGAAATAATAATAAAAGTTTTATAGTTCCCAAAGATCAAAATTTCACTGACTTAAAAGAACGATTATTAGAGGTGCTTTTAAAATGGCAAGATCTACTTACTGAAGGAAAAGTCGAAAGTGATGTGAATGGTTTCCCAATGGCTGCCAAGTGGTGGGAGATACTCGGAAATGTGTCTACTCATAATGCATATCACATTGGTCAAATCTGTTACATTCGGAAGTTACAAAAGAGCTGGAGAGTAGATGCAAACTAAGAAAAATTACCTAAAATAATTAGTGAAGGAGCTTGCAAGCGGCAGCTCCTTTTTTGTTCATTCAAGTAACTGGCAGCATACTTCAACTTATAGAGTCAAATGTTTTCCTTTTTAATTGGGAATATTACCTCCTAAAGGGGGTTGATTATTGTTGAAAATATTAGATCGCTTGTTATTCCTTGTAATTGCATTTAGTCTTTTTTTTGCTCAAACAGTTGGTGCAACAGATGGAGCAGAAGTATTCGATATCAAAAAAGATGAGATAATCCTTACAATTAGAAACTCAAATTCGTTGCAGAACCAGGTTAAAGAATGGTTGTCCTCTGCAAATGGCGCGGTTGGATCCTTTAGAATCGAACCAAGTGAGGGCATAGCCATTAAGATCACGCTTATGCCCCCTTACAAAATTAATAACGATTGGATTAATGGAACAGTTACAGAAGTAGTGATGTTTATTAGCCCATCCAAAACTTATTTTCCAACTCTACTCGTATTTACGAAAGAAAAAGGTCTTATTGCGGTCCATGTTAAAACCCACAGTTTAAAGACTTTTCTAAAGAAAAATAAATTATTCTATCAAGAATTGAATCTAACCGAACCTTCTTTCAACTAAAGACAAACTATAGTTCATGCACAACACAACGGCAGCCGGTACACGAACGGCTGCCGTTCCCCGTTAAAGTAAAGGTACAGGTTTATTTATTTTCTTTGTACTTTAATGTTTGAGTTTAATGTATAATTATTCCAATATCCTGTTGTGGGTAGGTGTTCTACATTGAATAAGTATAAATACATTTTCTTTGATTGCATGGAAACAATTGTTGATTTATATGAGTTGCCAAAAGGGAATGACTATGCCTTGTGGGCATTTAAAGGTTCTGGTGTTGAGCATTATTGGAATGATTTTAATGAGTTCGCAGAATATTATGAAACTTCAAAAATTGAAATTGGAGTAACCCTTGAAAAGGACGAAGAGTATGAGTTAGTAAGAAGGTTTGAGTTATTAGTTCATAAATCTAAGTCGATAGGACTAAATATTAAAACTGAAGTAGTAACAAAGCTATATGAAAATTATTGGAGAACATATAAATCGAAATGCTACATAAGTCCAGAAGTGAGAGAGGTTATAATTCAGCTTTCTAGGAGATATAAGTTAGCTATAGTTTCAAATTTTATGGTAAAGGATGGTATAGAGGAGTTACTATTCAGCAACGGAATCGGAGAATTATTTGACTTTATTATCACCTCGATAAATGTAGGTTGGAGAAAGCCACATTCAAGAATATACGAGATTTCCATGCAATTAGCAGGTTGTAATAATTCTGAAATTATATTTGTTGGCGACGATTATGAAAATGATTATTTAACCCCACAAAGAATGGGAATGAAATCAATCTTCTTAGATAAATATGATACTCTGAGAGCAGGAACTGAACGAGTATCCAGCTTCAATGAATTGAAGATAGCTTTATTAATATAATTGAATACTATCAACACCATTTAACTAACGAGTAACGCTAGTTGAGTGGCATAATTAATAGGAGGGGAGCTTTTGGTAAGGAATACAGCTAAAGCAATTATTGAATACGATAATAAGCTACTGTTTATTAAGAAAAAGCTTGATAATATAGGTGTTTATTATACATTACCCGGCGGTGGGCAAGAATCTGGCGAGACAATTGAAGATACAATTCTACGCGAATGCACTGAAGAATTAAATATATACGCGGAGATAAAAGAATTGGTGTGTGTAAGGGAATATATTTCTACTAACCACGAGTATTCATTTTTAGTTAAACAAGTACATGCAATTGAATTCATCTTTCACTGTTCTTTTGGTACAGAAGACAAGATCACACATTTACAGAATGATGTTGCACAGATTGGATTTGAATGGTTGGAAATATCAACAGTAATTGAGTCTTTACAGCAAGACGAAGTAAGGAACGAGCTTAAGTTTCCACAGACGCTTCGAGATTTTTTAATTGAATATTACTTAACCTGTAGTATAAAACCATATTCAAAATTTATATTTTAAAGCACTGTATTCAACTATCGTAAGAACTATAGTTGAGGGGCTTGCTTCGATGCAGCCCTCTTTTGCTCATTAAAGTAACGGGCAGTTTTTTGCAATATTTAAACATATACACCATAACTTTTAAGGTACGGAAAACAATAGTTAAGTGATCTAGGAGCAGTTTGCCGTCGCGGCAACTGCTCCTTTTGTTGTTAAAAGAGCTGGTAAGTTCAATGCAATTTACAGGCCGAGCAGGAAAGAGTATCGAAACAAAGAACCCMCGTCTATACCAGCTAGATGAGGGGGCTATTTGACGCATATGATGTTGCAGCCTTTTCAATGCACTGTGAACGTGTATGCTTCGGTCTGTTATTTGGACCGAAGCCCATCATGTTTTACAGTTTCAACATGTAGCCATCTGCCGCATTACCC
>NZ_JBFTPF010000120.1:0-9744 GCF_056398345.1 Paenibacillus sp. 01T442 | reverse complement strand
ATATTACATCGACTGCACAGGATATTTATTTATTCGATYAGGCTTTAAAAAGTAATAAACTGTTACAATCACAAACACAAAATAAAATGTATACCGTTTATTCCAGAAGCTTCCCTTACAAATACGGTTATGGCTGGTATGTGCTCGAAACATTCGGACACCGTAATGTCAGCCATTCGGGTGGGTATCCGAACGGCTTTCGCAATTACCTTGCCAGATACATTGACGATGACCTAACCATTCTCGTTTTGAGCAATCAAATGGAAACCAATTCGAAAGCGCTGACGAGAGAATTAGCTTCCATCGTTTTTGGAAAAGGCATATGGTTCTGGCAAAAGTTCATTTAGTAATACAAGGATTACTATTTTTGAAAGGGGGCAGGATGATTAACTACGTACTCTCCAAGTTGTCGTACGACAAGACAGAGGTGCTACAGTTTCTAACCAAGCGACTCTGTAGTGCGCTTGGCTTATTTGGGTTGCTGCTGCTGTCGGGTGACATTAGAGGCCGCGTAAATCGCGGGATTTTATTATCGTAGTAGTATTAATGCACAAGTTGAAATTTTCGCTGTTCCTTACCAGAGGATGCGGAAATAAAACTTAGTTCCGAACATTCTGAATATAAATGGGCGGATATTTCTTCATTAAGCCAGGTTGAACGAATAAGGGCTTTAGACGTATTGGAGTATCATGGTCAAGTAATAAGTCGTGCTTTTTGAAAAACTTCAGACAAAAAATGAATTAATCTATCCTGTATGGTTAGAAGGGAGATTTTTATATGTCTTTTCCATTTCACTGGAAAGAGCCGCAATGTTATATCAGCAAGGTATCGCTCCGTTGATCCTGCCTTCTGGTGGTGTCACCCGACATGTAGAAACAACTGAATGGGAGTTTTTGCGAAATGTAGGGGTGTCGTTAGGTGTACCTCCACAAGCAATACTTCAAGAAGATAAAGCAACTAATACCTTTGAAAATGCACGATTCTCTTTAAAAGTATTACAAGAGAAAGGGTTAAACCCTAAAAAAGTAGTATTGGTTTGTAAAAACTATCACGCACGTAGAGCACTTTTAACATATCAAATTATTTTTCCAAGAGAGACAATTTTTTATGTAAGTCCAGTGATTGACAAGACAGGTACTTCCAAGGATAACTGGTTTCTAGATGAAGATAGAATATGATACGTAATGAATGAGCTTGAGAAGGTAGGGAAATATTTCAGGCCCGCTATACTCCAACTCGGATCAAATGGCTAGCTACGCTAACGCAAGAACGATAGCACAATGTTAAAACAGGCTGCCGATCATCGGCAGCCTTGCTGTATTTACGAGCAGAATAGTATTCGACCAGTAAAAGCTGCCTTAACCGATAAACAATGGRATTGATGTAGGTAGTTTTCAATTCCATTCTCAATTGGATGAAGAATTATCTTCAGATAAAGCCTGTTGTTTGTAAAATGATTTATAATATCGCTGAACCCTGCTGTCAAAATAACCACGGACTTCGTAATCAGGTATCCAAATTCCTTTTTGCTCTATTGCAATTAAAGTCTCMTGCAATAACCGTTCGCGTTCTAGACGTGTTAATTGTCGTTGATGCTCGAATATCAAAGAGATCGTTTTACTTCTTAGTAAGGAAGCGATCCACTCTTTTTGTCTCAGCTTTAAAGCGGAAAACTTCTTGTTGGTTTGAAGCAATCTTCCATTTACTCTTATATGATTTTTCAACACTCCAACCCCTAGTTTTTTGACGTTCATGGTCTCAATCAACGATACTAACTTTTGTTTCTATTATAACTGATATTTCGATCCGCACGACAAATGGGGGTGGAAGCTATTTTACCCTAACGAAGTACTTTCGCCAGTGCCCCATGATGCCGTTAAGCTATCGGGCAGTAGAGCGTGGTCATGATGAGATAGTCATAGGTAATTTAGACCTCTTCAAAACAAGGATGTGTGTGGATCGGTAGCCTTTTCTCACCGTAGGAAGGCGTTCAAAAACCTTCGCGAATACATCTCATTAGATTTCTTATTTGGAGGGTTATAGTTGTTCATAAGCAAAAAGAAAAAAATTAGAGGCTGGAAAAAACACGTCAAAAAAATTTAAAAGTGGAAGAAACGAGTTATTGATTTAGACATAGAACATCTACATCAGTACCAAAGGGATTATGCAAAACTTTGGATTCACCCATTTTAGCCATCCAACGCAGGAATCCTCTTGTTTGGTACAATCGGCTTCTTCTTGTAGCGATGTTGGATGTTTATCGAATCTGGCATGAGAAGTTATCAAAACTAGATGAAGATTTTTATCTAAAGTTATGGATATTTGACCCATTCATCATCAATTCGCAGTTGGTAGCTGCTTATAAAGATTGTCTTCACTTTTACGACAAAACATTTGATGTTGGAAGTCAAGAAAAACAATTTCCTTTTCATAAGTATACTTACCTGAGAGAAAAGTTAGAAATGTTCGATTGGTACCTACATATTGATACCGACGTTTACACAGAAAGCGATCTAATTGACAATATCCAGCGAGGTTGGATGAGTGAAAGCGAAGTAGTTGCTATTAAATGTAAGGCTTATAAAGTCGAAACAATTCATCTTAATGATGGAGATTCAGATAGAACGTATAGCGTTAAAGTCGGAGATGTTTGGGTTGGTTCTATAATGAATAACTAATTTACTCTCCATAGTGAAGGGGATGTTATGTAAATCCAAAGACGGTGTAAGAACTAAACAAACCGATAACGATAGTTAAGTATCTGCCTTTCTATGAATACATCCTTTCACATATACAAATAATGTAACTAGTACGTGAAGGAGGCCAAAAAATGAACAATCAACGCGCACAAGAGATTGCAGTTTCACCTACCATGATTGATGTCACTTATAACGGAACACCAATCTACATCCAGCATGTCGACGAAAAGAATGAAACCGCCAGAATTTATCCTTTGGATAAACCAGAAAACGAGCAAAGCGTCCCATTAAGCAGTTTAGTCGAGAGATCTCAAATGTTAGAGCTGGAAGACATTAAAATGATATGCCCATCGACTAAATAATTGAAAGAAGTAAAAAAAGACGTGTAGAGCAAGGGAACAGTTTGTAATGATATCAAATACTAACCTTTTGCAACCGAGAGTTGAATATGAACATGAGAAGGCAGCTGACCAAATCGGACCGCTGCCTTTTCTCAACTAACGGGAAGAATTGTTTAATAAATCCTTCCTCACTTGGAGCCTACAAGTTGTAAAGTTGAAATGTGAAATATGTTATGTTAGGATATTATTTAATAAATCAATGGGAGATGAGAAGGATAATGTAATATTTCTTGCTATTTTACGAATGATAAAACATAAGCTGAGATGTTTTATTCTTTGTTAAGCGAGAAAGATACTTATTCTCTTCACTCAAATAATTTTATCTATCCCATTAAATGGGTTAGATTCTGTATTCGTTTATTTGAGCTACAAGAAAGGTACCTTTCTTGTAGTTCTTTATTTTTTACTGCGATAGTTTTACACTCTTCGTCCCACGAACAGCGATTTAGAATTTTATAAAGGAGGGAGCATATGAGTACTGAAACGGTTGTTACACATGATTCACTCCGTATAAGTCGTTAGTATCCATTTAACTTATACGGAGTAAATGAGAATAGATGGATATGAACCGACTTTTTATAAAGAAATAGTGTGTTATAAAAAGGAGGAACCTACCATGTCAATGATTCATGTACAAAACCTGACATTTTCATATCCCAGCAGCTTTGATCCTATTTTTGAAGATGTTACTTTTCAAATAGATACGGATTGGAAGCTTGGATTTATTGGCCGCAACGGTCGAGGTAAGACAACTTTTTTCAATTTATTATTAGAAAAATATGAATACAACGGAACTATTATTTCTTCAGTTGAATTTAAATATTTTCCATATCCAGTCTCGGATAAAAGCAGATTCACATATGAAATATTAGAAGAGATATGTCCTCAGGCAGAAGATTGGGAGTATCTTCGTGAAATATCTTATTTAGATGTTGATGCTGAAGTGATGTACCGACCTTTCGAAACTTTATCGAATGGGGAACAAACGAAGGTTTTGCTGGCTGCACTTTTTTTGAATGAAGGGCAATTTTTATTAATTGATGAGCMAACCAATCACCTAGATATCAATGGACGAAAGATCGTTTCCAATTATTTAAAAAGGAAAAAAGGATACATTTTAATTTCACATGATAGAAACTTTTTGGATGGCTGTGTGGACCACATCTTGTCAATAAATAGAGCCAATATCGAAGTTCAAAGTGGTAATTATTCTTCTTGGAAGCTGAATTTTGATAGACAGCAGGAGCATGAGGAAAAAACAAATGAGCGTTTACAAAAAGACATTGGAAGGTTGCAACAATCTTCAAAACGTTCAGCCAATTGGTCAAATCAAGTAGAAGCTTCCAAAAATGGTACAACGAATTCTGGTTCTAAATTGGACAAGGGGTATGTAGGACATAAAGCTGCAAAAATGATGAAACGTGCAAAGAACCTGGAATCAAGGCAAAATAAAGCTATTGAAGAAAAGTCAACTTTGCTAAAAAATGTGGAAAAAACGGAGTCACTACAATTAGAGCCATTAGAGTACAAATCTAAAGAACTAATTCAGTTAACAGACGTGTCTGTTAGCTATGAAGGTGAAATAGTTAATATGCCGATAAGTTTCTATGTTGAAGCAGGAGAGCGGGTAGTGCTTGATGGAAAGAATGGTAGCGGAAAAAGTAGTATTTTAAAACTAATTCTAGGAATGCCGCTCCATCATACAGGTACTTTGAGCGTTAGTTCAAGTCTTGTCATTTCTTATGTACAGCAAGATACCTCTCATTTAATGGGAAAGTTATCAGACTTTATTGAAGAAAATCAGATTGATGAACCGATATTTAAATCTATTCTACGAAAGATGGATTTTGACCGTATTCAATTTGAAAAAGATATATCTCACTATTCTGGTGGACAAAAGAAAAAGTTGCTTATTGCTAAAAGTTTATGTGAAAAAGCTCATTTATATATTTGGGATGAACCTCTAAACTTTATTGATGTTTATTCACGAATACAAATTGAAGAACTTATTAAAAGCTTTAATCCAACAATGGTTTTTGTTGAGCATGATCTGACGTTCAGAGAAAAAGTTGCAACGAAAACGGTAACCTTATAGGTATACTTGGAGAGTTGCATATTGTAGTTACTTCTAGTGGAAATATTGTACAGCAACGAATTGGTGAATGTTTAAATGATACTAATTCCTTGAAAATAAAGAGTGCCTTGAACAACAAGACAGCTGCCGAAAATGTATCGGCAGCTGTCTTTCATTCAACGATAATAGCGAGCAGCATACGTTGAATATTTTCTGAAATATTTTAAATGKGTGAAAATGGTAATATTTCAGCTATTCAAATTTCAAAATAGAGATAGTGAAATTCTAGTTCATTCCGCTAACGAGAAACTTTAGTGGAGGAGACTGCATCGCGGCAGCTCCTTTTTCTTCATTCAAGTAACAGCCAATTAAATTCCAATATATAGTAATATAAAAGTGTAAGGGTTAGGGGATGCGTTTAACTTGAAATTAGCTAAATTATCACTTTTCAGTGGACTCTTTGTTACTTTTAAAATCGATTGAGATAACGGAGTTTGGTTTCTAATTGGATAAGCTTCTACAAGGAGGAAGGGTTTACAATGAAATGCATTACCGTTTTTCTAAACATTCTATTTATTACGGTGTTGTTGGCGGGCTGCAAAGATGCTGCTCCCATAGCCATCACCATTCCATTGGATACTTCTGTAGTAAACTCCACACAGGATCCTGCCCTCACCCCAGTTGTGTTGGAAGGGTTCCCTATGCCACTGACCGACGGTAATCGGTTATTTTATTATCACGAAGGGGACCTGACATGTTGGACTGTTGACCGTTCCATCCAAAAGGGACTTCAGTTGTATCGAACTGATGATCGAGGCAAACAATGGAATTCAGTCCCTTTACCTACCCTGGATGAGTGGGAGGTACAGGTGTCGCCGGACCATATTCAAGCTTCGTTCCATCAAGAGGGTAACTCATGGATCTTGCTGCAATCAGAACCAGAAAGCAATGGAATGGTTCGTAAAACGCTTTACCGTTCTAACCAAAGCAGTGAGGAATGGATTCGGGCTGCGGACTTGACGGAGATGATAGGAGGGGAGGTTCTTAGCATGTCCATTCAAATGGACGGGAAGGGTTTTATCACMTCTTCGCTAAAGATGGCGGAGGTGGTTCCTTTTTACAGGACAGAGGATATGGGAGTCAATTGGAAGCAGGTGAATTTGCCTCACAAAAAAGGTTTTGATTCGGGAGTGAGTTATCTTCCTTACATAGGCAGTGATGGCCGGGGGACMGTCCGGACTGATTATAAAATTGATGGGGGAATAGTAACTGAATACATAGAAACCACTGACAATGGAGCCAGCTGGCATCGGTTCGAAACGACCTCCATCCTTGGTCTAGAAGGTGATCCGGACGCACTTAAGGTAATTAAAAAATTTCTAGATGCTTGGCAGAACCATGATAGCAAGGTTCTCGCTACTTTGTGGGAGGGGGACCAATTCATTAATGTTTACAATTGGATGTGGGAAACTGACCGGAAAATATACTATTACAGTGTGGATCCCCCATCCTCCGCCACGGATTCTAGCAGTTTAATTATTGGTGCAAGGTATTATGTAACAGCAGTGGAGGGCGAGGACAGAACAGGAGTTATGGCTATTGGAGTTCGAAAGCAGGCKGGTACCAATGTATGGAAGGTAAACTTTCTTGATTAATGAGATTAGCTCAACGACGAGATAACTGACGGCAATCAATCGGATTAACAATGTTTATAAAGAGGTGTCACTATTCTTGGATAATGAGATCTAACAACTGCAAAATGAAAAGGTTCAGGCTGATTTCCGCTCTGATTTTATGAGACTGCCGGATAGTGAAAACTTCTTGGTAGGTGATTTTAACACATACTGTATGAATGTCGCAGCAGGAACTTTAAGTTACGTTTTAGCTGGGAATGAAGAAAAAAATCCGCAAAGACAAATTGAGCTATTACAATTAGCTTTCAATGTAGTAACTTGTTCACACATGCGATCATTGCTACTAATATGAAATGTTAATTATTGGGGGTATACGAGTGAATACAGAACAATTTAATGAATTAATCGAAACCCTATTTGGTGGACTCCTAAAGCAATTTGATTATGGAGAGGAATTTGCATGCTCAACTAACGGCGAACGATAGTTGAATAGAACAACACGACGGCAACTGACTTGATGGTCAGCTGCCGTTTTTCATTAAAGTATCTGGAAGAATAATGGGGAATGTTAGCAAATCATATAGACATTGCATTGTCCAATTGAATACCATTTTTCATTAATTGCACCAATTGATTTATATAATCTTTTGCCTGTGTAGTTTGATTTTGCATCCAATGCATAGCGGCTCCATAAAGTGCCCAACTTAACATCACGGCAACAGCTTCGACCTCCATTTTGTTACGGTTAGACCACTGTTTTTGTCCCCATTCAGAGAAACTCTTCAGAGTTACCCCATGATTTTTTTGCATTGAAATGCTATTATCCATTAAACTAACGATGAACGTTACTTCAACAAAACAGCAGCAGTCTAGGACTTTATTTTCACGTCCATGACTGCTGCTGTTCCGTTTCTAGGGGTCAGTATAATACTTATTTTCTCAGAAAAACGGGGCCTTTGCTGGAGAAATGAAGAATAACCGTCGGTTTAGAATGTTTCAAATCAATGAATAAGTCATTTAATTTGATGGAACGGGGCAATAGCGCCAGATCAACTTTTGCCGAAACAAAACACAATAAGAACTTCCGACATAATCACGCTGCTAAATCCACTTAAATCGTTTGTAAAACTTCTTTAGCAGTTACAACGAATTTGCAGAAGCATTTCAGTAGCAGGGAAGCAGCCAACAATAGCTTCGGATGTAGGAGGATAAGAACATATATGTATAAGAAGCCGCGGTTTACGCGTTTCTTTATTTTTATGGATACAACTTCTTGTCCTTTTCGAAAGACAAGAAGTTGCACAGATTTCCGAAGGAAGACATGAAATTGATATGTTCTCCATAGTAGCAGAATAATACATAATTATGGTTCACTTTGTAGGAATCCATTCACCCTTATGTCCCGAAAATCGAGATGTGGTAATATTGATATATTTAGAGCCACAGCGTGCAAAAATTTCATCCAATTACAGGAGGTGACATTATGAGATTGAAATTAGGATTTATAGTTTTGCTGTTGTTCTTAATCGGTTGTTCTAAAACTGATACCACCGTAATAACCAAGGAAAGCCCAAAAGTATTAAACGAAGACGAATCATGGCAAATAAGTAGTATGTTTAAAGCCGATAATTATATGCTGTTAGGTGAACAAGGAAAAATAGGATTCATTTATAACGATCAAGAGGTAGATCGGTTTTATCCTGGGAAAAAACAAAAGTATATGTGGCATTTTTGGGATGATACACCACAAGATACGCAAAATTTATTTGGTAAAAAAGTAAAGATTGTTGGAGTTAGCAAACAAACTGGAGAGAAAGTAAATGTATTTGAAGGTAGTATTGGTATTCCAAATACAAATATAAAAGATAATGATATGGCAGGTAAAATGCCTTCAACAATGACTTTACCTTCAAAAGGTTTATGGAGACTAGAAGCTTATGTAGATGAAAAGCTATTCGGTAGCGTGGTTATAGAAGTACACTAATGCTGCTATTTTAATCCAATATTAAACTAACGTAAAAACGATAGTGAAGGAGCTTGCCTCGCGACTGCTCTTTTTTTATTCGTTCAAGTAAAGATTGAATTAGGGAACATTCGTTTGATATGATTATACATATTCCTAATTACTGGGAGGATTCTAAATGGAGATCGCCTTAGAGCTACTTGAAAGTATGCTAGTTAAATTTAGGTCAGAAAAGAAATGGACACTTCAAGCCATTGAACAATTGTCCCAAGAAGACATTACTTCTTCCCCAACATCGGAAAGTAATAGCATTGCTAACCTAATTGCCCATATTAGAGGAGCGGTTCACTCTCGAGTCGAAACTATTCTGCTGGATATTCCAGACGTAAGAGATAGGGATAGATAATTCGAAAAAGGGCTAGAAATGTCAAAAGAACAAGCTTTAAAAAAGACCATGGATGCTTTTGATATACTTATAAAATATCTTGAACATCTCAAATCCAGACCTGAGTTATTGGTTCATTTTCATAGTGGACAAATCATCTATGCTGCCAAGATAAGAAAGGGACGGCTCATTTGGAATTACGATTAATGCAGTCTGGTGACAGGAATCCTTTATATTATTGGCTTTCAATAGTGGAAGCAGACTAAACTAACGTAAGAACTATAGCACCACAACATTAAGCTTAAAAAAGGAGCAATTTAGCGATGTACGAACATCTCGTTGTATTCAAGTTCAATACTAATGTCACACCAATCAAGCAACAGGAATTGCTGGATCAATTGTTATCGTTTCGGGATCGTATCCCCGGGATATTTGATATAAGTGCAGGCATCAACGTAACTGAAGAAACTGAAAATATTAAGGGCTATACTCTCGGATTACGGGTAACGTTTGAAGACCTTGCGTCGCTGCGTTCATATGGTCCGCATCCCGTTCATCAGGAATTTGTTAAATCGCTGGATGGTATAC
>NZ_JBFTPF010000119.1:0-10045 GCF_056398345.1 Paenibacillus sp. 01T442 | reverse complement strand
ACTTTGATGCGTTGCTCATCATAAAGGATATTGCTTTTCATACATTTCATTCCCCCTCACCGATATTGTACCTTATTGCATATTGATGACTCCAATCCAATTAGGGGGCTTCAGAGTGTTTTGCCTCCAAATTTGAAATAAATGGATTTTCTACAGCTAATCCAGATGAATCGGAGGATATTGTTCAAACCAACAGAAATTAGCTGCACATTTTCCATCTATTCAATAAAAACACCAGTAATCTGCGTTATTAGATGGAGAAAATCCATCTATTCGCTATTCGCTACATACTACTTTCCAAACACAATACACAATACACAACTCTACTCTACTCTACTCTACTCTACTCTACTCACCATTCATTCATTGATCACACACTGCGTCTATCTACTCATCCTACAACACAATCGCTTCTACCTCTATCTCAATCAGCAATCGCGGGTCGATCAGCGCCTTCACTTCAACCATTGTCGCAACAGGCTGCACGTCACGGAAATATTCCCCATGCGCCTTGCCGAACGCTTCCCATAACGAAATATCCGTCACGAACATACGAGTTCGCACGACATCAGATAACTGTGCACCGAGCTCTAGAAGCACCTGTTCAATCGTTTGAAGGATGAACCGCGTTTGCTCGTAAGCGTTGCCCACGCCAACAACCTCGCCGTCTTTCATCGCTGTCGTCCCAGCAACCTCGATTCGGTCACCTACACGAATGGCTCGACAATAGCCAACCACCGGCTCCCAAGGTGAGCCCGTAAACACTCTTGTTCGATTCATTACACGATCGCTCCTTTCTTTTTACAAATATGCTGCTAATCTCGCTTGTAATCCTTCTGTCACCGGCAATAACGGCAATCGTAATGCGCCTGATCCGATGACGCCTTGTTGGTGTAGCAGCCATTTGATCGGAGCAGGATTCGGCTCTTGAAATAGAAGACGAATAAGTGGAAGCAGCTCCTCGAACTCTCGCCGGCTGTTCTCATGTGCCCCGCTAACAAAGCTGCGGATAAAAGAAACAAACCTCTCCGTCTCCACATTTGCTGAAGCACTCATAACCCCTTTAGCGCCGGACTGCAGTGCTGCATACAGCAACGTATCMTCGCCACACAGAACTGGTTTAGAGCCCAGTCTAGTCAATTCTGTGACCAGCCCAGTGTTAGGCGTACTGTCCTTCATCCCGATGACGCCGTCGAGATCAAGGATGGCTCGAACCGTGTCCAACTCAAGCGTCACACCTGTGCGATGCGGCACATCATACAAGATCACCGGCACACCAACCACCGCCACCTGGCGAAAATGTTCAATGATCCCCTGCTGACTTGGTTTGTTATAATAGGGAACTACAACTAATGCAGCTTCTGCACCAAGTTTGCCTGCTTCTGCTGTTTGGCGGACAGTTGAACGCGTATCATTCGTACCTGTTCCTACGACTAAAGGCACATCTACGTGAGCAGCGTCGCGAGCGGCTTGAGCTGTAGCAAACAACACCCCAAGCTCGTCTTTCGTGATCGTTGGCGATTCTCCTGTCGTTCCATTGACAACTAATCCATCTATTTCATCTTGAAACAAGTTATAAGCCTGATTATAAAAGGATGCAGCATCCACTTCAAACTCTTCATCAAAAGGTGTGACGATGGGTACATATAACCCCTGTAGGTCTTGTTCTTTTAGCAAAATAACCATCTCCCAGTCTCGTTTGTTTGTACATTTACTTTAGCATGGAACTCTTCATCACAGTTAGCTATAATAAATGATAGAACTCATCAAAAATATTGATAATAAAGCGAGGCTATATATGGATCTAACGTATTTCCGCACCTTTCGGGAGGTTGCCCGTAGGAAAAGCTTCACACGTGCCGCAGAAGAACTAGGCTATGCTCAATCGAGCATTACGATGCAAATTCAAAAGTTGGAACGTGAATACGGAGTMCCTTTATTTGAAAGGTACGGCCGACAATTACGTCTGACTCCACCTGGAGAAAGCTTACTTGTGATAACGCAACAATTGTTAGAGCTCTATGATCAATCCAAGGAAATGATAGCCAATCAAGTTAGTGGAACGTTGACCATCGGTACGATCAATTCATTAGCAGCCTATTATCTGCCACCTTTTTTACATAAGCTTAAACAGCTGTATCCAGGATTAAATATCCAGCTTTATCCTGACAGCGAAGCCTCCATTCTCACCAAGGTCAAAGAAGGAGATTATGATATTGGCCTTCTATTAGATCAATATCCGGCAGATCCCACTCTCTCTTGCACGAGTGTCCGAGAAGAACAACTCGTCTTCGTTGCACCCTTAGATCACCCTTTAACGCAACAATCCGATATTCAGCTTGCCGACCTAGGGAACACGGAATTTATCGTCACCGAAGAAGGATGTATCTATCGAGGGAAGTTTGAAAGATTACTTAAAGACAATGCCGTCGCCTTACAGATCGGTTTCGAGTTAGGCAATGTTGAAGCCATCAAACAATGTGTGATGAGCGGCTTAGGCATCGCCTTGTTACCTCGGATCACGGTAGCGAATGAGTTGACAATCGGCAAGCTTGCCCAGCTTCCTTTTACACATAACCAACTATCAATGGACCTACAGCTAGTGCTGCATCCGAAAAAATGGATGTCCCAACCCTTACAAGCGTTTATTCAATTGTTGACTAACCAACCMGCGGAATGAAAAAAAGAAGCTCACCTTTGCGAAAAGGTAGAGCTTCTTCGAATTGAAAGTTAAATTCAAGAGTTGCACCCCAGTGTGGCGCCGATCGAACGGTAACCTGCTGGTATACGCAGAATCTTGTTGTCTGTTGCAAGACCACTCAAGTATAGAGGAATCCTACACCGTTCGTCAATTTCCGTCACAGAAGCAATCAATTATACGCCGTAAGCGGATGGATTGACTCTCCAAGAACGTAGAAGTTCCATATCTGTTTGTTGGATCTTCCCTTTTTCCAAAGCTACCTCAAGCAAGGTTGAGTAGTTAGAAAGTGTGTGAAGTGGCATTTCTGCCGCCGCGAATGCGTCTGTTGCTTTATCCAGCTGATAGGAGAAAATCGCTAGTACGCCAAGTGCTTCAGCTCCCGCATCTTTCACGGCAACCGCCGCTTTCAACGAGCTGCCTCCTGTGGAAATTAAATCTTCAATGACGATGACTTTTTGACCTGGTTTCACAGTACCTTCAATCAGGTTCTCCTTGCCATGTCCTTTCGCTTTATCGCGAATGTAGATCATCGGAAGACCAAGCTTCTGAGCTACCCATGCTGCATGAGGGATTCCAGCTGTCGCTGTTCCTGCCACAACCTCAGCTTCAGGAAATTTCTCCTTGATCAAGGCCACGAAGCCATCGGCAATCGCATCACGGATCGCAGGGTGTGACATGGTCAAACGATTATCGCAATAAATCGGAGATTTCAATCCCGATGTCCATGTAAAAGGTTGCTGTGGACGAAGAGCCACGGCTTCAATATCTAATAACGACGCTGCAATATGCTGTGCGATTGTTTCAAGCTTACTCATACGCTCACCGTTCCTTTCAAGTTTTAGATCGATTTAAGTGAAACTACAACCTACACGATTGAATCGATAATCGCTTCAATTGCTGCTCTTGGGTCCGCTGCGCCTGTGATCGGTCGCCCGATCACGACATAGTCCGTCCCCTGCGCGAACGCCTCAGCCGGCGTCATAATGCGCGACTGGTCGCCGATGTCGGCCCCCGCCGGGCGGATGCCTGGCGTCACGGTGACGAAGCCGTCACCGCAAGCCGCCTTAATCGCTGTCACCTCAAGCGGTGACGCGACAACCCCGTTAAGCCCCGCGGCATGCGCCAAGCGGGCGTACCGAATGACGGCCTGCTCGGTTGTACCGGCAAGGCCGATCTCGTCATTCAGCACCTGCTGCGAGGTGCTGGTCAATTGCGTCACGCCGATGACAATCGGGCGTGCTGCCCCTACAGCTAGCCCCTTGTCGACACCCTCCAAGGCAGCCTCCATCATGTACTTGCCTCCGGCTGCATGCACATTGAACACATCAACCCCAAGGCGCGTCACGCTCTCCGCGCCGCCCTTGACCGTGTTCGGAATGTCATGCATTTTCACGTCGAGGAACACCTTATAGCCGCGATCCTTCAGACTCGCGACAAAGGTAGGACCTGCAGCATAAAACAGCTGCATTCCTACCTTTACATAACACGGAATGCCTTCGAGCTGCTTAAGCAGCCCTTCAGCACTTTCCGCGTTCGCGTAGTCCAAGGCGACCATGATGCGTCCGGTAACATCGTTGCGAGTTAACGTACTCATGTTTGGCACCATCCTTTAGACATGTATTGGCATTGCACGTGAGGAGAAGTTGATAGCTTCAAGCATATTCACTAGCGCTCTTACAGTATCGAGCGATGTCATACATACTACACCGTTCTCTACTGCTTCACGACGAATGCGGAAGCCGTCACGCTCAGGCGTTTTGCCCTTAGTCAATGTGTTCACGACGAACTGAGCATCACCGCTGCGGATGAGGTCAAGAATGTTTGGTGAACCTTCACTAAGCTTGTTGACCGTTGTAACTGGAAGACCTGCTTGTGCAATTGCCTCGGCAGTTCCACCTGTTGCAATGATTTTGTAACCTAGGCGATAGAAGCCTTTCAAGATTTCAATCGCTTCGTCTTTATCTTTATCCGCTACGGTGACCACGACGGAACCTGCAGCAGGGATCTTCATACCAGCACCGATGAGACCTTTGTACAGGGCTTTTGCAAAGTTCACATCACGACCCATAACCTCACCAGTGGACTTCATTTCAGGCCCGAGTGTTGTATCTACGCGGCGTAGCTTCGCGAAGGAGAATACCGGAACTTTGACAGAAACGTATTTATCTTCTGGCCATAGACCACCTTGGTAACCCATATCTGCAAGTGTTTGCCCCATGATTACACGTGTTGCCACATTCGCCATCGGGATGTTTGTCACTTTGCTTAAGAAAGGTACTGTTCTGGAAGAACGCGGGTTAACCTCGATCACATACACTTGATCGTTATGAATAACGAACTGGATGTTTACTAGACCAATTACGTTCAACTCTAAGGCGATTTTCGTCGTGATATCGATAATTTGTTGCTTAATCTCTTCTGAAATGGATTGTGGCGGATACACAGCGATCGAGTCACCGGAGTGAACCCCTGCGCGTTCCACGTGTTCCATGATGCCTGGGATCAGAACCGTTTCTCTATCACAGATCGCGTCAACCTCTACCTCTTTACCCAGCATGTAACGGTCGATTAGAACCGGATGCTCAGGGTTGATTTTCACTGCATATTCCATGTAGCTAAGAAGCTCTTCATCGGAGTAGACGATTTCCATCGCGCGCCCACCTAGTACGTAGGAAGGACGAACGATAACCGGATAACCGAATTTCGCTGCTGTACCAACTGCTTGATCGACCGATGTAACTGTGCCTCCTGGAGGTTGAGCTACTGAAATTTTGCTAAGCAAAGCTTCGAATTTCTTGCGATCTTCCGCTGTATCGATACTTTCTAGGTCAGAACCTAGGATGCGTACGCCAGCTTTGTGTAGAGGTGCAGCCAAGTTGATAGCCGTTTGACCACCGAATTGAACGATTACGCCGATTGGTTGCTCACGCTCAATTACGTTCATAACATCTTCGAAGAACAATGGCTCGAAGTACAAGCGATCTGAAGTGTTAAAGTCTGTTGAAACTGTTTCTGGATTATTGTTGATAATAACCGCTTCATAACCAGCCGCTTGAATCGCCCACACCGCGTGAACCGTGGAGTAATCGAACTCGATCCCTTGACCGATACGGATTGGACCAGATCCTAGAACAACAACCTTTTCTTTCGTCGTTTCGGTTACTTCATCTTCTTGCTCGTATGTGGAGTAGTAGTACGGTGTGGAAGCTTCGAATTCAGCCGCACATGTATCTACCATTTTGTATACTGGCTTGATGTTGTTTTGCAAACGGAATGTTCTAACGTCCGCTTCTTTCGTGAAGGTCGAGCAGCCTGCCAATGTACGAATTTCCGCAACAGCACGGTCTGTGAAGCCTTTACGCTTAATTTCGAAAATAAGTTCAGCTGTCAAATCCTTCGCTGCAATTTCCTTTTCATACGCGATAAGCGCACTTAGTTTGTTCAAGAACCACCAGTCAATTTTCGTCAAATTTTGCAGTGTTTCCACCGTATAGCCTCTGCGGAACGCTTCTGCTAGTAAGAAGATACGCTCGTCGTCTGGTTTTACCAAACGAAGTTCTAATGTTTCTGTATCTAGTAAATCCGTTTCTTTCAAGAACAAGCGGTGAACACCGATTTCTAGGGAACGAATCGCTTTATGAATGGACTCTTCGAACGTACGGCCAATCGCCATAACTTCGCCAGTCGCTTTCATTTGTGTTCCTAGCTTACGGTTTGCTGCTGTGAACTTATCGAACGGCCAACGTGGAATCTTGGATACGATGTAATCCAGTGCTGGTTCGAAGCAAGCATACGTTTGTCCAGTAACAGGGTTAACCAGTTCATCAAGTGTGTAACCAATCGCAATTTTCGCTGCCATTTTCGCAATTGGATAACCAGTTGCTTTGGAAGCAAGCGCTGAAGAGCGACTTACACGCGGGTTAACTTCGATTACATAATATTGGAAGCTATGTGGGTCTAGCGCGTATTGAACGTTACATCCGCCTTCGATATTCAAGGCACGAATGATTTTCAAGGATGCGGAACGCAGCATTTGGTACTCACGGTCCGACAATGTTTGACTTGGAGCTACTACGATACTGTCGCCTGTATGTACGCCAACTGGATCAAAGTTCTCCATGTTACACACAACGATACAGTTGTCGTTCGCATCACGCATAACTTCGTACTCGACTTCTTTCATACCCGCGATACTGCGCTCTACGAGACACTGACCGATTGGGCTGTAACGAATTCCGGAAGCAACGATTTCCGTCAACTCTTCCATCGTGTTACAAATACYGCCGCCTGTTCCACCTAGTGTGTACGCAGGACGAATGATGATCGGGAAGCCGATTTCATTAGCAAAATCAACCGCTTGTGCTACTGTTGTGACGATAACGCTATCTGGTACTGGTTGCTCGAGTTCTCTCATCAAGTCTCTGAAAAGGTCACGATCTTCCGCTTTCTCAATCGCTGTAAGTTGTGTTCCTAGAAGCTTAACGTTCTCGCTCTCAAGAACGCCTGCACGAGCAAGTTCAACGGCCATGTTAAGACCCGTTTGTCCACCTAGTGTTGGAAGCAAACCATCGGGACGCTCTTGACGAATGATTTGTGTAACGAACTCAAGTGTGATCGGCTCGATGTATACTTTGTCAGCCATGTTCGTATCTGTCATGATCGTAGCTGGGTTGCTGTTGATCAGGATAACTTCCATACCTTCTTCTTTCAATGCTTGGCAAGCTTGCGTACCAGCGTAGTCGAACTCCGCCGCTTGACCAATAACGATCGGTCCGGAACCGATAACGAGAATCTTTTTGAGTGTATTATTTTTTGGCATTTTGCAGTTCCTCCTTCACAGATGTCAATGCCGTGGAAGCATTCCACTGAGCAAGCATTTGCGCTTGGCGCGGCTGCTGTGGGTTATCTAGTTTGTGCTGACGAATCAGCGAGATGAAATCATCGAACAGGTAGCTGGAGTCGAATGGTCCAGGTGCTGCCTCTGGGTGATATTGAACCGAGAATGCTGGATATTGCTTGTGGCGTAAGCCTTCGATTGTGCGATCGTTATTGTTAATGTGCGTCACTTCAAGGTTCGTTCCTTGTACGGAATCTTCCTTAACGGTGTAGCCATGGTTTTGCGATGTAATGTAGCAACGACCGGAAATCAAATCTTTAACCGGGTGGTTACCGCCGCGATGACCGAATTTCAATTTATCTGTATCCGCGCCGCAAGCTAGTGCGAACAATTGGTGGCCTAAGCAAATTCCGAACAGTGGAATGTCGCCGAGCAAACCTTTGATCATTTCTACTGCGTGTGGAACATCCTTCGGATCCCCAGGGCCGTTAGAAAGCAATACACCGTCTGGTGCCAAACGACGAATTTGTTCAGCAGTTGCATTCTGTGGAACAACCACAACATCGCAATCGCGTTTGCTAAGGTCACGAATGATTCCGCTTTTTGCACCGAAGTCAACGAGTACAATGCGTTCTTTGTGTCCAGGAGCACCGAATACACTTTTCGTGGAAACACGGGAAACTTGATCCGTCATAAGCGGCGTGTTTTTAAGAGTTGCCATCAATTCTTCAACGGATTTATTGGACGTTGTGATGATGCTTTTCATTACGCCGTAGTGACGAATTTTACGAGTTAACATGCGTGTGTCGATACCGCTGATCCCAACGATGCCGTATTCTTTCAACAGGCTGCCAAGTGTATACTGAGCTCTCCAGTTACTTGGGATTTCTTCATGTTCACGCACAACGAAACCATGGATGAATGGACGCACGGACTCGAAGTCATCGCGAATCACACCGTAGTTTCCTTGTAGTGGATACGTCATCGTTACGATTTGTCCACAGTATGAAGGATCCGAAAGTACCTCTTGATAACCTGTAATCCCTGTATTGAATACAACCTCGCCGACGGATTCACCTTCACTACCGAACGATTTTCCTGTAAAAAGAGTGCCGTCTTCCAGCAACAATCTTGCCTGCATGTTCTTTCAACTCCTTCGCTATTGTCAGGCGGTTCTCACGAACCGCAGATGTCATGCTTACCATGTAATGATTCAAGGACTTGCATAAAGATTAATCTTTCTGTATAAATATACACGATTTTAACGCAATCGTATAGATGCTTCTCGGGATTTAGGCTTTAAAATTAAGGCTATTTCTTGAACTCAAGAGTATACAACTTTACCGGAAGCAATCGTAACAACCGGCCAACCTTGCAGCTCCCAACCGATGAACGGGGTGTTCTTGCTGCGTGAAACAATCTCTTCTTTCACAACTGCTTTCGTTGTATCCAGATCAACGATTGTAATGTCTGCCGCGCTGCCCACTTCTAAAGTTCCGTATGGAAGACCGAATACGTCAGCAGGCTTTTTGGTCATGCGATCCACTAGGAAGCCAAGTGTCCATTTGCCTGTAAGTACAAATTTCGTATACAGCAAGGAGAATGCTGTTTCGAAACCAAGGATTCCGAATGGTGCCATCATCATGCCTTTGGCTTTCTCTTCTTCCGTATGCGGTGCATGATCCGTTACGATGATATCAATCGTGCCGTCTTCCAATCCTTCGATAACAGCCTGTACATCACGCGGTGTACGTAGGGGCGGGTTCATCTTCCAGTTCGCATCCATCCCTGGAATGTCTTCTTCTGACAGAAGAAGATGATGCGGACACACTTCTGCAGTAACCTTGATGCCGAACTGTTTGGCATGACGGATCAAGCGAACGGATTGCTCTGTGCTGACATGACATACGTGGTAGTGTACCCCAGTTGCTTCCGCTAGCAATACGTCGCGGCCAACATGAATCGCTTCGGATTCATTCKGGATACCTTTCAGACCATGCTTTGTCGCGAAAGTCCCTTCGTTTACCGGCGCTCCTACAACCAATGTGTCATCTTCACAGTGTGCGATGATTGGCATACCGAGTGATGCGGCAAGCGCCATTGCATCCTTCATCATTTGCGCGCTTTGAACGCCAACGCCATCGTCCGTGTACCCGATTACTCCCGCTTCTTTCAACGCTGCGAAGTCCGTTAGTTCACGACCAAGCTCGTTCTTCGTGATCGTTCCGTAAGGAATGACGCGCACAACACCTTCTGTTGCTGCTTTATCTAATATGTAATTTACCGTATCTACGGTATCAATAACCGGTCTTGTATTTGGCATGCAAGCAATTGTTGTAAAACCGCCTCTTGCCGCAGAACGTGTTCCAGTTGCAATGTTTTCTTTATGTTCGAAGCCAGGCTCTCTCAAATGCACGTGCATATCAATGAAACCAGGTGATACAAGCTTGCCAGCAGCGTCAATGACTTCATGACAAGCTTGCCAGCAGCGTCAATGACTTCATGAC
>NZ_JBFTPF010000118.1:0-10380 GCF_056398345.1 Paenibacillus sp. 01T442 | reverse complement strand
GATCAAGAGATCCTTTATAGGGCCCTGGGATATAAATTCGATAACAATTCGCGTCGCTTTCTCTTTCAGCCGCTTTCCTGTACGAATGTAGATGGGCGTGTCCTTCCAGAACGGATCATCAACTCGCAGTCTAGCTGCGATGAAAGTATCATTTTGAGAATCCAAAGCTATTCCAGCCTCATTTCTATAACCGACAACCTGCTCCCCTTTTATCACCCCTGAAGCATATTGACCACGAACCACATGTTGCGTAACATCGATTTTATTTAATGGCATTAACGACTTCATGATTTTACTTTTAAGATTTCCAACCTCATCTACTGAACTTCGCTTCGGAAACTCGATAGTTAACATCATTAATAATTGAAGCATATGATTCTGAAACATATCGCGGATGGCGCCTGCATGATCGTAGTAGCCAGCTCTTTCTTCCACACCCAAGGTTTCAATTGCGGAAATTTGTACACTGGCAATCGTACGTGTTCTTAAATCCTGCTCCGTAAGAGTTGACTGAAGTAGTTGACCCATTTGCTGGACCATAGGCTTGCCTAAATAATGATCAATTCGATAAATGTCAGATTCATCAAATGCTTGGTTCAACGTATGATTTAATTGTCTTGCCGATTCCAAGTCATGGCCGAAAGGCTTCTCGATCACCAGACGCTTCCAGCCATCAGCTGAACCAAGCCTGCTTTCATGAATATTTGTTGCAATTGTCTCAAAGAATTCAGGTCCTACAGACAAATAAAACATGCGATTCGGCATTATGTTAAGCTCAGCTTCCCGATCTTCAACCAGCTTCAGCAGCTTTGTGTAATCTTCTTTACGGTCAACATCTAGAACATGATACTGAAATGAATTCAGGAATTTTTTGATCCTAACAGCATCTTTCACATCACTTCGGGAAAAAGTAAGAAGGGAATGTTCTACATTGGCCTGAAATGATTTATGAGTTAGTTCCCTTCTTCCAAGACCAATTAATGAAAAGGATGAAGGTAGTTTCTGATCGATGTACAATTGATATAAGGCTGGGTAAATCTTTCTTTTGGCTAAATCACCTGTAGCTCCGAACAAAACAAATGTTACTGGCTCCAATTTAATCTCTCCTTTACTGGTTTCTTTGTCGTTGCTCCACTATAATGTTTGATATATCTATTAAATCAATCTAGGAGCTAGCCTCATTTTATGAACAATAATTACGAATTGTATAAAGTTTTCTATTGGGCTGCGAAGACCGGTAGCTTAACACAGGCTGCTAAAGTCTTATACCTCACCCAACCGAGCGTTAGCCACGCCATTAAACAACTCGAAGACAGCTTTGGTATGACATTGTTTTACCGTAATTCCAAAGGCGTAATGCTAACTCATGAAGGTGAAGTTCTGTATTCCTACATAGAGAAGTCCCAAATTCTTATATCGCTAGCTGAAAAGCAAATGGCCGCGCTTAAAAATTTAGATAGTGGCGAACTACGGATCGGCGGAAGCGATTCACTGTTTAAGCATTACATTCTTCAATACTTGGAAAAATTTCATAAACAATATCCCAGCATTCGACTTCATCTTAATCACGGAACAACACCTGAGATCATTGCTCTTTTAAAAGAAGGCGAAATTGATTTGGGTGTCGTTCGTATGCCAATTGCAGATCCCCAACTTGAAGTAAGGGAAAGCTTACAGCTTCAAGACTGCTTTGTAGCAGGAAATCTATATTCCGAGCTTCAAAATGTAGTACTATCTTTGGATATGTTACTTCAATATCCACTCATTCTATTCTCGCGAAATAGTCGGGCAAGAATGGCCATTACGGAAGTGTTTCAAAGTTATGGTCATCAACTCAAACCCGAAATTGAGGTTGGAAGTGTGGATCTTCTTATTGAGTTAGCGCGTAAAGGACTTGGAATTTCTTATGTGACCAGAGAATTTGTATCCAAAGAACTCGAAGAAGGTACGCTCTTCGAAATTCAATTAGACGTGCCGATTCCACCATCGCATGTAGGGATTATGATTATGCGCAACATGCCAATTTCAGGCGCGGTCGAAAAATTTATTGAAATGGTTCACTAAAGGGAATCTCGTATCACGCAGATATTTCTGATAACCAACCAACTGCATTGTGAATATCTTCAAAATCATGATAACGTAATTCAGTTGTATTTTTTTCAATAGATTGTCTCATATCGTCACTAGTAATCGTATTCTCTGGACTCACAGTAGCCGTGTATTGAATGCCCGCATTTAGGAGTTTTGGCAACCATTCTGAGGATAACCAGACAGCGTCTTCTGCCAAAACGATACTTGGACTTTTATCAATCAATACTTTTTTTGCTTTTTTTATAACTGCAAGTTCAATGAGTTTATTAAGAGGCACGCGAAACTCATCTTCCTGTGCTAAGGAGTTCCAACGAATCACAACGGCTTCAATCACATCATCCCAAAAAATATGAGCTTTATTTGAGAAATAAAAGTGCATCATATTTAATCTCTCCTCTCAGACAGATCTACGGATAGCGAACTACTTCTATAGATGATTGAGTGCGTACCATTCCGTAAAAATGCTTATTTCTTCGTAATTCCACTATAGTACGAAAATGATGCATACATGTAATTAATATATTTCACAATAGCCATAGATGCGGTGAATGGGACAATGCTTATCGATCTATTTTCTTGTTACTCGACAAAAAAACGAAGCTAGCACATTTTTTCGTGTGCTTCGCTTCGTTTTTTATTTTTCATTTTCGGTCGCCATCAAATTTTTTTATTATGCGCTTGAAACTTACGTAACGTAATGCATTATGATGTGGATACTGGTAAAAGTAGGGTAAAATGAGAGGGAGTTGAAGAGAATGACGAAGCTAACACGAATTGGTAAAACAGATTTAGTTGTCAATCCAATCGGGCTTGGATCAAGCGCTGTGGGTGGGCATAATGTTTTTCCTAATTTAAATGAAGAAGTAGGCAAAGATTTGGTGCGGACTGCGATCAACAATGGAGTGAATTTTTTAGATACAGCGTTTTTTTATGGAATAGGACGTTCAGAGGAGTTAGTAGGTGAAGTGATAAAAGAAGCAGGTAAGCGTCATGAACTCATCCTTGCAACAAAAGCCGGCCTTACACTTGTCGGCAATGTTCTTGCCATGAATAATTCACCTTATTTTTTAAAACAAGCCGTTGAAGATAGTTTGAAAAGGATGCAAACAGATTACATTGATTTATTTTATATTCATTTTCCAGATCAGGATACACCAAAGGATGAGGCGGTTGGAGTCTTAAACCAGCTTAAAGACGAAGGTAAAATTAGAGCAATTGGCGTTTCTAACTTTTCACTCGAACAATTGAAAGAAGCCAATAAGGATGACTATGTTGATGTATTACAGGGAAACTACAATTTGCTGCAGCGTGAAGCGGAACAAGAATTCTTTCCCTATACGACAGAGAATAAAATCTCTTTTATTCCATACTTTCCACTAGCTTCGGGCTTGCTGGCCGGTAAATACAATACGGATATGACATTCAATGATTTTCGTAAAGATATGCCTCACTTCCATGGCGGTAAATTTAATGAAAATTTAGAAAAGGTAGAGCAGCTCCGTAAAATTGCAAATGAAAAAAATGCCGAAGTTGCTCATGTAGTCCTTGCTTGGTATTTAACACATGATTCAATTGATGTTGTCATTCCCGGTGCAAAAAGAACAGATCAAGTGCTAGATAATTTAAAAACATTAGACGTCCACCTGACAAAAAAAGAAATCAACGAAATTGATCATATTTTTAAATAGGTTCTCTGTGGCGAACACATTCAGGCCGATCCCGTATCTGCTTTGGTCACAGATGTCTCATGAGTGCATATAGTAGCGATTTTTGAAGGAACTTAGATACAGCACTCAAACAGTAATTTCAATTTGATTATTTTCAGGTCCTAAAACGCAACTTTCGTAATAACCATCCCCCGTAGTACGAGGGCCAATTAAGATATCATAACCGGCATCCGCTAGCTGCCTAGTTAATAAGTCAACTTTTTCTTTGCTGCCAACACTAAATGCCATATGGCTGAATCCTGCCCTGGTCAACTCTTTAGATCCATCCGTCATATTCGGCCTAGACATAATCTCTAAATCAGCCCCTTCATCAAAGGTTAAAAAATACGTTTTCAACCCGGTCTGAGCGTTAACGTACATTGCATTGGATTTGGCATTAAAGAATTTGATGAAAAATTGTTTATTAAGCTCCAGATCTTTTACATACATAGCGATGTGCGCGATTTTCACAAGTTATTCCCCTTCACTTGTTTATTTAAGATACGATTCACCGTTTCCACACTTATCAACATTAGGGCGAGAAATACTAAGACGACAATTGGGAATAGAGATAAACTAATTTGTGACGCAATAAGACCAAACATAGGGGGAAGGAATGTTGTTCCGGTGTAGGCGACTGCCATTTGGTACCCCATTAATTTGGCTGAATTATCGCGTCCGAAACGAGCGGGAGTTTCATGCAAAAGTCCAGGATATATCGGAGCAAGGCCTAATCCTATAAGAATAATTCCAATTAAAGAAAATGTACCCGATAATGGAAGTAGAAGAAATATTCCCCCGACAATTGTTACGATCTGTCCGTATCTAATTAACACACGATTACTAACCTCAAGGGCAATAAATCCGGTTATCAACCTTCCTAATGTAATGCCTGCATAATACAAGGAGATCCAGCGGGCCGCACTCTCAGCGGAAATTTCCAATGGACCAACCAAATAACTGGCCCCCCATAGTCCTATGGTCATTTCAACGCCACAATAAAATAGGAAAGCGATTAGAGTAGGTTTTACACCTTTGATTTGTAGGATATTTACCTTCGTTAAGGATGAGTCGACCGGCTCAAGTTCTGGTTTATTGATAGTTTCACTCATTCGTAAACGTTCTTCCTTACGTTTGGCAGCCACACGATTCCAAAGAGGAAGCGTGACAAACAATATAACAACGAGTGAAAACTGAACATTGGATACCGCAACATATCCTCCCCTCCAGAAGCCGTTATCCCCTATATATCCTGACATTACAATTGGACCCATTGTAGCCCCAACTCCCCAGAAACAATGGAGCCAATTCATGTGATGAGCTTTATAATTTTCAGCAACATAATGATTTAAAGCTGCATCAACAGAGCCACCACCAAGTCCAAGGGGAATAGCAAAAATAATGAGCCACAGCATGGAAGGTGAAATTGAAAATCCGAGTAACGCCCCTGCTGTTAATAAGCAACTAATTAGAGTTACTTTTCCGGTTCCCAGACGTTTAACTATAGCACCGCTAGCTAAACTTGATACAATGGTCCCCGCGGCTATCGTCATGGACACAATTCCCGCCGCCCCCATTGATGTCCCTATGTCTTGCCACATGACAGGCCAAGCTGATCCCAGCAATGAATCTGGAAGACCGAGGCTGACGAAAGCAAGATATATAATAAGTAAAAACCATGTAGCCATATAACCACCCCCTTTAAAATTATACTTTATAAAGAACCTTTATTTAGTATGTGCGATTCATATTTTTTTGTCAATATATTAAAAAAGAACCCCTGGAGGAACTCAGGGATCTTTCTTAATTGAAATTAATGGTCGGTTCCAGCTCTTTTAGTGTGATCCATCGCAAGCCAGATTCGAAATCCTCTTGGAACGTGTCTTGTTGAATCACTTCAGGATAGGTCGGCATGATATGTTCCTGTTGATACCTCTCCCACTCGTTTCTCCAGAAACTTACGTCTACCCTATCTACATAAACGACAACCATGTCAGGCGCGAGAATAGCGTTCACTGTATGAATGAGCTGACATAAGGATTGGACAAATAGTGTACTGTTCATTTGACTCCATTGTTGATCGTTTGGGAGGAATTTAATTTCTCCAGCCATTCCGCTCTTACCTTTAACTAAACTGCCATTAAGATAAATTCCCATGCCTGGAGGATATTTTGTAGGAAAGTAAATKCCAACGATCGACCTATCATCAGAAAATTCATGGTTCGCATAAAAACCGCTGACAGCTGCATTAACATCATTTTCAACCAACACTGGCATATTAAACTTTGATTCGATTTCTTCAGCTAAACGGATTCCTTTTAATTCACTATGACTAGTTACCGTCACTTCTCCGTTTACTGTTTGCCCTGGGATTCCAAAGCCAATCACTTTAATGGAAGGATACAGATTGATAAGATGTTCAATACTTTCGTAAAGAAATTGGCGTTCAAACCGCGGCAATATATGTTCTTCTTTATCTATAATTCGATTTTCTAAGTTAACAACCATAACAGTAACTAGTTCGTTGCCTTGATTCTCTTTTAAACTGATAACAAGTGCTAGACTAAAATCATAATTAAAACGATAGGTTAAAGCCGGTCTTCCACCGTTGGAAGGGACCGTTTCGTCCTCAAATATTTCTCCTAGTTCATGCAATTCTTTAACAAGAGAATTAACGGTGACCACACTGAGCTTAGTTAATTTGGACAGTTGTGGTTTGGTAGCCGTTTCGATTTGTTTAAGTGCTTGACGTACGTTATTTAAATTAATCTCTTTCATTAAAATAGCATTCGCAATTTTCATTTCGCTTCTCCTTATCTGGAATTAATTTTATCGTATACATGTTTCCATAACAAATTTGATACACATAATTCCCGAAATAACTACTTAAAAGTAATGTAACATACCGTTTCACATTCCCATACTTTTATTTGAACATAAAGATTAACGTCTTTAATCTTAGGCTGCCGCACAGACAAATGGTTACTCACCTACATAACATGAATAAGGAATGATAAACACCTACTTTTAAAGGAGTGGAATGGACAATGAGTTTGCAACAGCTGCCTCCGCCGCCCACATATCCCCCGGCAAAGTCCTCTGGCTCATACATGATCGATTGCGTTAATCAATACACCTATGTATGGTTAAAAAATGGCGACAGTTTCTGGTTTTTTCCGATTCGTGTAGAGTCCTTCGGAACATCAGGTTTTAGGTGGACAGGATCATTCTGGTTATATGATGGCATAGATTCAAGGTATATCGATACTGTAGCGTGTCCTCCGATTCCTACCCTTTATTGAATAAAACCATCGCCATTCATAATGGCGATGGTTTTTGTTTGATTTAACTATTTCTGTCACACCTTCATCCTGCTTTTTGCCTTCGCTACAAGGACAGCTTTCCGGATCTCTTCGTAGCTGGAATAAATGCTTGCTGCACAGCCGTCTCTCCACCTAAGCCTTCAATCGTTGTGACCTTGCGGCCAGGAGCTTCAACAGCAAGCATAAAACAGGATTTGATCGGGCGCCATCAACCAATACGGTGCATGCACCGCAGTCCCCATTCTCGCATCCAGCTTTAGTGCYGGTAAGCCCAAGGCACTCCCACAGCTTCACTCCCCCCTTTTTCCGATGGTCATTGTACATCTTATATGGTAATAGGTTGTCATATACTTCCTACCGTTCTGATTATTCTTTTAACCACGCGTTTGCAAGCGTAATCGCACCTCTAGCTGCAGCCGTGTCCGCCAAAGCGTTAAGCATAACGAAATCGTGAATTATGCCTTGAAAACGGACAGCAGTCACGTGAACGCCTGCTTCGCGAAGCTTATTGGCATATGCCTCGCCTTCATCGCGCAAGACATCGGCTTCAGCCGTAATAATGAGTGCTTGTGGGAGTCCTGCAAGCTGATCTGTGGTCGCGCGCAGCGGTGCTGCATAGATGTCTTCCTTATCCCGCGGCTCCGCCACATACTGCTCCCAAAACCAAGCCATACCATCTTTCCGAAGGAAATAACCAGTTGCGAATTCCTTATAAGATTCCGTATTCAGGCTCGAATTCGTTACAGGATAGAAGAGCAGTTGTTTATGAATCTTTGGACCTTTGCGATTTTTCGCCATCAGTGTAATAGCTGCCGTCATATTTCCGCCTACGCTGTCACCAGCTACATAGAGGCGATCCGTATCGAACCTGTTTTCTTCACCGTTATCGGAAATCCATTGCAGGACGGCGTAAATTTCTTCGATGGCCGTAGGATATTTGGCTTCCGGCGAAAGGCTGTAGTTCGGGAATACAACGCACGCTTCTGTACCGACCGCCAACTCTCGGATGAGGCGATCATKGGTATGTGAGTTGCCGAATACCCAGCCGGCGCCGTGAATGTAAAGAATGACCGGCAACTTTGCCGTTACATTTTTCGGGCGCATCAGCCTAATCGATACTTGACCGCTCGAACCTCCCTCGATTACTTTATCTTGAATGTCGACCGGTAGTTTCTCAATATCTCCTGATTGGACAGCATCGACTGTTTCGCGCCCTTTCTCCGGACCCAGGTCAAATAAATACGGTGGGTTTTCATTATCTTGCACAACTTTAAGCGCGGATGCTTCTAATACTACTTTTTGTACGTTTGGCATGAAAAACATCTCCTTTGGGTTAGGCCTCTCCCTTCCCTTTAACCAAAATAAGGTTCGGCGAACCAGGTTGCCCCCAAGCTAAATCCGTATGATTGATTATGACAGCACAGGTGCCAGCCCCGCCGCCACAACCACCAATACATCTTGTACCATTCCTTCTGCGGTGCGATTCTGGGGATTTCGACTCCACTCCACGGCAGACTCTGCACATAACCATTCGAATAGGAGTTGATAAAGTTCTTTTTGCATCGCGATTTCAAACAACGGCTCAAATTGACGGTCTTCTGAAAGCCATGTACTCCCGAGTACGGGCAAGAAACTCAAAAACAGCTTAGTAGGAGGGTACGCAAATTGCCCATATTCAATTGAAACTAAGACAAAACAAAAAGCCGTCGCGTATAAGGCGAGGGCTTCTATCATTCCATAATACTAAGCTAAACCGTAATCTTTCGCTAAACCACCAAGGCCTTCTCTGTACCCACTGCCTACCGCCGAGAACTTCCACTCACCTGAATTCCGATATAATTCACCTACGACCACTGCAGTTTCAATGGAGAAATCCTCACCCAAGTCGTAACGGATTAGCTCTTGGCCATCCACTTCATTAACAATACGAACGTAGGCATTGGAAACTTGCCCAAAGTTCTGATTACGCGCTGCAGCTTCATGAATCGTAATCGCAAAAGCAATTTTCTCGATCGATGGTGGAACTGCTGATAAATTAACATTTATTTGTTCGTCATCACCAGCTCCGTCACCTGTACGGTTGTCACCATTATGTATAACAGATCCATTTTCATTTTCCTTGTTGTTATAGAAAACAAAGTTTTTCTCATTATCAACTTTACCTGCAGCGTTTGTGCAAAACACAGAACAATCAAGATCGAAATTGCCGCCACCATCGTATTTATTCGTGTCCCAACCAAGACCTACAAATATTTTTGATAGCCCTGGATTTGTTTTTGTAAGATCTACTTTCTGACCTTTAGATAGATTGATTGGCATGGAATGATTACCTCCGTTTTATTATTTTATTGGTAACGTTCAGCTCGTTGCGTAATTATCAGTTAAATTAAACCGAATTCAACTCTTGATTATTGGCAGCATTCACTACTCGGATATAAGCAGATTTATTCACTTGTCACTGGATCCCATCCAAGACCAACTACAAGTTTAGAAAGGCCGGTAGTGCCTTTCGTTAAGTCTATTTTTTGACCTTTTACAAGATTAATACTCATTGTCTAGGTCACCTCCTTTCGACAGCGGAATTTTCTCTGCATGATACATACGACGTGTGCTCTCAAATAGTTCCAAAATAGAAAAAATGTTCTACCAATCTATTAATTAAATTGCTGAAACAAAAAAAGCGCTAGACCATTTGGTCCTAGCGCGTTGACTCATCATCATTGAACAAACGTTCTGCGTCCTCCACTTTTGTTCAGCTATCCTAAGCTACCGTCACGATGATAGGTTGATTCTTAGTAATAATAATGGTGTGCTCATGTTGTGCCGCAAAGCCGCCGCCCGGTAAACTAAATGTCCACCCATCCGACTGCTCAACGACATAATCCGCACCCGTTGATAAAAAAGGCTCAATTGTAATGACTAAACCCTCTCTCAATACACGTTTATCGTGTTTGTTATAGAAAGGAAGAATCTCTGTCGGAGCCTCATGCAAGGATTTTCCAATACCGTGACTACACAAATTATTAATAACGTTATAGCCGCCTTTTTTAGCCTCGATTTGAATAATCCGTCCGATTTCATTCAATTTAACGCCATGCTTAAGTGAAGAGATTACTTTCATCATCGTATTGTGTGTGTATTCACATAAACGCAATAAGGATGGATTGGTTGGAGTTATTGGAAAAGACTGCCCCGCATCCGCATAATAACCTCCCAATTCTGCCGAAACGTCAATATTTATTAAATCGCCAGGTTGGATG
>NZ_JBFTPF010000117.1:0-10873 GCF_056398345.1 Paenibacillus sp. 01T442 | reverse complement strand
TCTAAGTATACATGAATCATCCTCACATTTCCTTTCCAATAACGAATTTACGAACGCAATCTCTTCCCGATGCGTGCCATCACGCCCGGTACCTGTCTCAAGTACAATTGGAATGTCTCGTAAATAGGGGGAGTGTAATAGGCTTTGAAAATTCGAAATACCAATATGACCCGCTCCAATGTTGGCGTGCCGATCACGGCGCGATCCCATTGGATACACCGAATCATTCAAATGAATAGCTTTCAGATGAGGAAGATAATCTAGCTGATCTCCCTTCGACTCCAGTTCTGCCCAATCCGTCCCTTGCCAAAGTCGACTAGCAAAAGCATGACACGTATCTAAGCAAAAGCCAATTTTCTCAGGTGAATCGCATAGCTTACGAACTTGCACCATTTCTTCAAAGGTCAGACCCAGTTGGGAACCTTCACCTGCTTGATTTTCAAGCAATATGAAAGAAGCTCCCGTGTAACCCTCCGAAGCACTATTCAAACATTGTATTATATTTTTGTAACCTTGTAACGGGTCTTTTCCCGTGTATTTACCAAAATGCACCACAAGTCCAACGGAACCGCAGGCATTTGTAATGTCCAAGCCATTTTTTAGCAAGTTAACCATGATCTCACGTTCAGGCTCATCTGCTGCGGGATTTAAAGCATACGGAGCATGTCCGATGGAGAGAATGCCATGTTCCTCACATAATTGAGCACATGCGTTCGCGTCATTAAGATTGATAACTTTCGTAGCCAAACTCCGCGGATTCATCGGAAAATATTGAAAGGCTTTTGCACCAATTGAAATGGCGGTTTTGGCTGCATTCAAATAACCGCCTCGCGTTTTTACATGGGCGCCGATAAACATGTTCAATCCGACCTTTCACTTCTGGCAATGGGCACAATAAAAACATTTACGGCTTGAGACTTCCGTTTGAATGATAGGATTCCCACATCGCAAACAGGGCTCATCTTTACGATCATAGACACGACATTTCGGATGATATTGTCCTGTTAGACGATCTCCCACGAAAAGAGGTTCTTCCATATAGCCACCGACGGCAATAGCTTCACGAAGCAAAGCCTGCATAGCTTGGTAGAGCTGAAGTTGCTCATTCTCGGTAAGAGAATGTACCTTCCGCAAAGGGAGAATACCCGCTTCAAAACAAATTTCATCCGAGTAACAATTCCCTATACCAGAAAGAAAGGTTTGATCCACAAACGTCACTTTAAGATTTCCCCGCTTAGGCCGCAGTACGTTTCGAAATTGTACGAAGTTAAGTTCGAGCGGTTCTGGTCCAAGCTTTTGTAAGAGCTTATAGGTTACCTCTGGTGTATGAAGATGCAAGTAACCCAAACGCAATCCAATAAAGGACAGACTCTTGATCCCGAAATGAATCTCCACTTGAATCGTTCGATCTGGCTTCTCTTCTTGGGTACCAAAGAATATCCATCCGCCAAGCATGAGATGCAAAAGCAGTATCTCACCTGTGGCCAAATGAAACAGTAGGTGTTTGGCTCTACGCTCAATCCGCACAATCCGATTACCAATAAGCTTCCCCGTAAATTCTTCAGGATCTACATTCAACGACTTCGGACGTGTCACATCGACTCCTGTAATCGGTACTCCTATGATAAATCGTGTCAACTGCTGACGATACGTTTCCATTTCCGGAAGCTCAGGCACGACAATCACTCCTTGCCATTTTTATACCTTGTATAACCAATCGGCGGATTGCGTAAACGCGTACCATAGTTAGAATGGATGAGATGTGATGACTATTTTTTAAATTAAACCTTCACTAACGTAAGTGGGTTTTGGTGTCTTTTTGTTTCTTTTCGATAGTACCATTTTATCCGAAGATAATGGATACGAATCTGCTAGTGCTCGTACACTCATCTCTTTCTTTCGCATTTTCTGCTTCAGACGTGCAATCCGCTTTTCCCAGGCTTCTTCAATCTCATTAATCTTCCGATCACCTCGATGAAGCGCACGTCGCCGCCAAAGCCTCGCCCACGCTTCCTCTGCATAAAAGACGGCTTGACCCAAGTCCTTCTCACGGTGTTCATAGTACATCGCAAGCTCTAAATACGGTTCTAGCTGCAACGAAATGCTTGCAGGTTTAAGTAAAATTGCCTGCTTCCATAGCTCGATCGCCAGGTTATATTGACCAATTTTCTTATAGTAGCCTGCTAATTGTAGCAAGACTGTTTCTTGTTCAGCTGACTGGGCAGCAGACTCGTTATTCATTAGTTTCTCGAATAAAACATTGAAATATTGCTCCGCCTTGGTAGGCCTTGCCATTTTGTCGAGCCAGAGTCCGGTCCGAAAAAGTTCTTCGGAGTCAAGGTTGGAAATGAGCTCTGGATTAGGATTAGGATTAGAAATGAGATCGAGATCATTCTCATCTGGACGCAGCAGCTTGCCAAAATGGATCGTCAACGCGGCCAATGTCACAATATCGTGCTCGTTATGAATAAACACGCCCTGAAGAACAGCAGGGTCTTTCTCAGCCAAATATTGAAAGTACAACGCTGGCGCCATAGACCCTGGCACATCATCTATGCGTTCAAAACCTAGTCTGCTCTCCTCTACCTTGCTCAACCGACAGGAGGGCAGCGTATTTCGCCACAGACTTCGTGAAGCATACAGAAGATCGAGCTGAAGCAGCTTCGAGTCATCTAGTTTAAGACGATTCAGCACGAAGCGATTCTTGAGAATCGGCCAATCGAACGTACGGCCGTTATAAGAGACGATATGCGTGTATCGTCCTAACAGTTCTTGTAAGTACACCAGCATCGCATGCTCTTCTGCCGGGTTGCGTATCATGAGCTGTTCAACCGTGAACAGCTCGCCCGTGTAGTAGCCGATGCCTACCATGAACGGCACGTTGCCAGCACCGACGCCGAGTCCGGTAGTCTCCGTATCGAAGAAGAGCAACTCTTCGAGCCGGACGACGGCGTCTCCGTCGTGAAAGCTGGACAGCTGCGCAGCCACATCGGCGAGCTCACGCAGCCGATAGATGCCGTGCACGCTGTCCGCGCCGTACTGGCGGCGCCGCATGACGAACGAGCCCGCTGGGCTCGTCGCAATATGGGCGCCGAGCTGCGCCCACTCGCCCCCTGCCTCCGGCGGGGGCGGCGGTGTTACCCCAGCCGCTGCGGATCCCCGCAGGCGGCCGAGCCTTTCGCGGAGCCCGCTCATCGGGCACCGCCATCGAGCTCTGCGAGCAGCTCCAGCGCGAGCTTCTTGCCCAGCAGGCCGACCTCTTCGATCGGCCCTACACAGGCTGGGCAGCCGCTGATGCAACCGCAGCTCTTGATCAGGCTGCGCGCCTGATCCATCAGCTGTCCGTGGACCTCGTACAGCCGATCACTAAGACCCACGCCGCCAGGGTAGCGGTCGTAGAAGAATACGGTCGGCAGCTTGCTATGCACTGCCTTCACTTGCGGAACGACCCGGATATCCATCGGGTCGCACATCAAATACAGCGGCGCTAGATGCGCCAGGACGTTAGCGATGCCAAGCAGCGCATGCTGCATGTCATTTGCCGATCGTCCTGCCGCCATCGCCTCGTCGAAAGTGAACCAATAGGAGCTCGTATGCAGCTCCTCTTCTGGCAATCGAATCGGCCCCGAGCCGATATTCTCGTGTGTCCGCAAACGGATTTTCTTGAAAATCGTTGGCTGCGCGTTAACAGTCACTTCACCTAATTGACGAAGTAGACCGCCAACACGACCTTCCCGATTCACGTGAAGCACCTTGAGCTGTACAGCCATACTCGCATCCGTGAAGTAGTCTACATTTACTTGCCTCACGAACGCTTTCTTCTCTTCATAATCCAACTTTTCAACTTGGAATTGTATGCCTTCATGGATATAAATAGCTTCTTCATGAATCAAGGTTGGCGCACTGAAACGATCACATTCCCCAATCACGCGATGACCATTGGTCATATCAATAATGATGAAATTCTCTTGCGCCGCAGAGCGCAATGAAATGTTATGAGCAGGGAACGACTGCTCCATCCAATACCAGCGATCATTGACTTGGTGCAGCACCTGCTCTTCAGTCAAGTACTCCAGAACATCGGTGAGCGACTCCTCACCGAACTTCTCATTCGCTTCGAAAGGCAGCTCATAGGCCGCACACTTCACATGATCCAYGAGGATGATCAGGTTATCTGGATGAATGCGCGCCTGCTCTGGCGGACGCTCGAAGAAATAGCGCGGATTCTGGATCAAATACTGATCCAGCGGATTACTGCTCGCGACGAGAATCGTCAGCGAGGTTTCCTGCCGCCGTCCGGCACGCCCGGACTGCTGCCAAGTGCTGGCTATCGTGCCGGGATAGCCATTAAGCACGCAAGCTTGCAGCTGGCCAATGTCGATGCCCAGCTCCAGCGCGTTCGTGCTCACAACCCCGCGGATTTCCCCGCTACGTAGACCTTTTTCAATCTCCCTGCGCAGCTTAGGGAGATATCCGCCGCGATAGCCGCGGATCGACTTGCTGCCCAGCTCGTGACTCACGAGCTCTTGCAAATAGGTCAGCAAGATCTCCACACGCACGCGGCTGCGGGCAAACACAATCGTCTGGATCCCACTCCGCAGCAGCTTGCCTGCTAGCGTACGTGTTTCCAAGACGGAACTTTTACGAATCCCTAACTGTTGATTCACAACAGGCGGGTTATAGAATACAAAGTGCTTCTCGCCTGCCGGCGCACCGTTATTATCGATCAACGCAACGGTTTCACCGATMAGACGCTCAGCATGCTCCTTCGGATTATCGATCGTCGCCGAAGCACATATAAATTGCGGATTGGAACCGTAGAAGCGGCAAATCCGTTTCAACCTGCGAATCACATTCGCGACATGACTGCCGAATACACCCCGATAGGAATGTACTTCATCAATCACAATGTAGTTTAAATTCTCGAACAGCTTCACCCATTTGGTATGATGCGGCAAAATCGCGGAATGCAGCATATCTGGGTTCGTGACAACAATATGTCCTGCGTTTCGTATCGCTTGCCGAACTGTAGGCGGTGTGTCGCCGTCATACGTATGCGTCTTAATATCCACATCCATAAATTCAATCATTTCCTGCAACTCTGCAACCTGATCTTGTGCCAGTGCTTTAGTAGGAAATAGATAGAGTGCTCGCGAAGCGTCGTTTTCCAAGATCTTCTGAAGAACTGGCAGGTTGTAGCAAAGCGTCTTCCCAGACGCCGTCGGRGTCACAGTAACAACGTGATTGCCTGCCGTCACTTGGCGAAACGATTCCGCCTGATGCGTATATAATTGCCCGATGTTTTTATGTCGAAGCGCAACACAAATACCCTCATGCAATCCTTCTGGAAAATCAGCCAGCTTCGGATCTCTTGGGGGTATCGTATGCCAGTATGTAACTTGTTGCATGATTTCAGGCGATTTGCGCAACCCGTCAATCATCTCTATCATTGAAGAAACCTTACCTGTGAAAGGATTCATAAACTGAATCTCCTTACCCATTTCGTTTCTTCCATTTTACAGAATATACGTTCGTATGTCTACATCAAATCAGCTGAATCATCATAATCGTATCGTAGGCCATCATGGTCACTAGTGATCTGAGCTGTGACCGACAGCGCTTGGTTGGCACTCTCTTGCATTTTGAACAAAACTTCTTGATAGTCTCTCGACCGGTGCTCTTCTCGATCATGTTTCATGGCAGTTCTTAAAGCTCTTTCAATAATAATGACATCATGACTCGTGAATTTCACGGTTTTCGCACCTCTTCTTGGTCCATCATGTTCATATCAACTAGCTTTGCCAAATTGCACCAATGACATACAAGATAACAAAAAAATGAGAAATTCGTAATCAAAGTTATAATAAGGTAAAATTAGGATGAGATCCACAATAAGGAGGAATAACTTATGTCCACATCTTTACCCAATGAAATTGAAGATCACCGCCAACCTGATCATGAAATTAATCCACAGTTTCTTGAGCGTTGGTCCCCTCGTTCCTTCTCGAATCAAGAAGTATCGGAAGACGTATTGTTAAGTCTATTTGAAGCAGCACGTTGGGCACCATCTGGAAGTAATAATCAGCCTTGGCGTTTCATCGTTGCCCATACACCTGAGCAACTTGCTAAATTCCATACATTTATTAATCCATTTAACCTTGTATGGTGTGAAAAAGCTCCTGTACTTACACTCGTTATTTCGCACACCAAAAGTCCAAGAGGTACAGACAATCCTAGCCATGCATTCGATGCAGGCGCAGCGTGGGGATATTTAGCGCTTGAAGCGAATAATCAAGGGCTAATCACACATGCGATGGGTGGTTTCGAACGTGAACAAGCACGCGAAGCACTCCAAATTCCTGCTGACTACGAACTTCATGCAGTTATTGCCATCGGGTACCGTGGTCCTGCAGATGCCCTCCCTGAAAATCTGCAAGAACGCGAAGTCCCATCCGGCAGACACCCGATAAACGAAATCGTATTCACAGGTGAATTTGGTCAAAATTTGTCGAAGTAATTTGAGCTAGTATAGTGCTTAAGCACTATACTAGCCTTTTTTTATTCGATATAATAGGAGATATGTAATCCACGAAAAAGGAGAGTTCATCATGAAATTTCTTATTCCACTCCAAAGTGAAAGAGGAAATGTGCTTACCTACGTGCTTCTAATTCTCCTTGTCCTGATGATCGCAACACCTGTTATACTTGTTTCGTCTTCAACGAATCAACTTGCCAATAGCCAAACTGACTATGAGAAAAAGGCTACTGATCTAGCTGTTAGCGGCATGGAAGCTTTTATTACTTATCTGAAAAGTTACGATACCTATGCAAACGGAATGGACCGAAGAACCTACTTCAATATGTACGGCGGTGGTTCGGGAACGCACGGATTAGGTTGGGTCGCACGAAACATTACAACTCCAGAGGGCATTGCAACGACTTACGAGCAATATGTTGAAGTGGCTGCCACCAATACTAGAATCACTGGTCCCGTTACTGCTGACAATGTGTATAATGTTTTTTTCAAAGCTACCGTCAATAATGCACATAGTAAATTAATCAAATTTCAAATATCTGCATTTAACGCAATCGTAGTAACAACACCAACACCTGGCCCTCCCCCCAATACATCGACCCACATTGAACCGGGGCAAACCGTGCCTATTCCAGCGGGAGTTGGTGTCTTGTACGGGAATAGTTCCAATGTTAACGCAGGAAAAAACACAACGCTTGCACCGGCAATTACCAGCTATATGTCCAGTATCAAATCTAGCGTATCATCAGCCATAGACGACTATTTGAATGTGACAAAGACACCTGGTCTAATCACTTGCACATCGTGCAGCATAAGTCAAGTAAAATCGAATATTAGTGCAAGTTCAACCAATCCTGTTGTTATCTATGTGCCAGGTACACTAAGTGTCTCCAGCACTGAAACTATTGGTTCCAGTACAAAGCCTGTCATTCTAATCGCAGATAATTATTCAATTAATAATTCAAATCTAGAAGTGTATGGTAATCTAATAGCAAACCAAACTACGTCTAATCCAACTACAACTGGAAAAATTACTGGAAGTAATCAACTTGATATAACAATTAAGAGCGGCAATGGCGGCACCTACGGCAACTTGTGGAGCGAAAACAGCTTTATTACAGGCACGCAGACTACATTGAAAATTGATAATAACCTCTATGCTGGAAGTATGACACTTAGCAATGGAGGTACCGTAACGACTAAACAAATGACAATCGATGACACATTTAAAATTGAAACCMAAACCACCTTGAATATCTCAAACGGTAATCTAGCTTCTGGAAATATTTACGTTAAAAATAATGCTGAGTTTAAAGTTACTTCAGGAGATATCTTTGTATCAGGAGATTTTACTTCTGGGACTCAAATTAACCTTACTACAKGGGGCATTATTGCTGTTGCAGGGAAAATTGACTTTAGTAACAATAAAACAATTACAACTGGAACATCCAATCCGCCTGTAACGTCCTTACAATTAAGTGGGACTTCATCCGCTACACCGACACCATCTTCACCAACATCAACATCACCAACTCCTTCACCACCACCTGATTGGAATCCGATTAGAAAATAAAAATAAGCCCAAATGCTAGGGACAAATCCCCCTAAGCATTTCGGGCTTTTTTTCAGTTTAATATTGAAGCAGTTTAAATCCTGTTTCTCTCTTCACATTGTAATTCTCAAACCCACCGAACATCTTTGAACGCTGAAATGTAAAAGTCATAACCATCCTGAATGCTGAACCGCCAATCAAATTCCCAAATAGTGGTGTATTCCCTACAGTAGGCAAATACTGTAGCCCTGTAACATGAGAGGTTAGTACTCTTTGATTCGTATAGATTCCAGGAGTTGCTAAAGTTACACTGTCTTGAATAGTCGAAGAATTAAAGTCATACATCGATAACGTTTTCGCAGCAGCATCATAATACAGCGATTTCACTTGTCTAGTGCCTGATACATAAGTCACATAACGAAAGTCATTCGTTGCTGCATAAGCATGATTTGAATCACTGATCTCTTTCGCAATCGTATCCATCGTTTTACGAATCTCCGCATCAACATTGTATTTCTCTCCACTTGATTTGGATTRAAGGCTTGTCGAGGATAGCAGCATAAAAACTACCCCCAACAATACAGTGCTTATGGTCAGCGTCGCTAATACCTCAATTAAGGTAAGACCGCGTTCATTCTTCAATTCGTCGCCCCCCAGTAAACCGTTACCGTCAAAATGCGCGGAACTAGCGTAGCAGGAGTTGTGCTTACATCTCGGAATAAGACGATACTTTGAAGTGAAACTAATTTCCTGTTCGTAAACACAGCTGGTGAAAATGGGGGATTTTGCAAGCTGGATTGTTGAACATATACCCCATAAGGTATAGCTGGATCTAATGCGGGATTAAGATCTGCCCAATTTTGTAAAACGGGTACGGCAGTAGTGTAAGTGCTCCTATATTCATTTAACTTCTGCTCTGCTAAATGTAAGGCATTCACGCGCAAATCATCATTTTTATTTGACATCATAGAAAAGGATGAAATATTAAGAAACATTAACACGACAAGACTTAAAATAACTGTCGCAGCCAGCACTTCCAGTAAGGTAAGCCCTCTCTCATTTCTTATCATTTGCATCCCTTCTCTCTTCAATCAGCTTCATTTTTTTATAGACTTGTCAATTAGTTCATAGTGATACGACTCTGATAATTTCGTTGTTAGATCCTTGTTCAAAATGTCAGCATTCTTACTGTATATCGTCCAAGCCAGCATATAGTCATCCGTATTTTTCTTCTCCCAACCGGTTTGTAATAAAATGATGGCAGCTTTCATTTTATCGATGGTTTGGGACATCGTGAGATCATCGATGTCTTTCGCGATTTTGCTGATCTCTGCATAGCGCTCAACGATACTTTTCAGATCGTTGAATTCTGTGTTTTTAAACATAGGAATTAAATCTTTGGTAATTTGATTATTTCGAATAGCCACATATTGAACCATTTTTTTCTGCGAAGCTGTGAAGAGCTCATTCCTATTATCATGGATAAAATCAAGTGCTACGCTCCTATTGTCACTATCCCAACCAACCTGTGCGCCTAGCATTTCGGATAAACTACGTAAAGGCACGTACACGGATCCATCATACAATATTGAGTCTTTCGTGAGGGTATTTTGTTGACCGTTAATGGTTACATTTATTCTTTGGAAAAACACTTCAACGTTTCGGAATTGATCTTCCGCCCATGCCGAACCACTCATCGTGAATAAGCCAATGATCCCAATTGAAAGAATCAGTTTGTACTTCCTAATCATTCAATTATCCCCTTTTACATTAATTAGCTGGCTTAGAAGCTTGTAATTGCTGGAGTTGTTTAAAATACTCTTCATCTGTTTGAACCGGATTCGTTCGCTTACTTGGTTCATTTACCGGTAAAGCAGGCAGCTCTTTCAATTTCCCAGCAAAAGATGGCGCATAATAAAAGGAGCATTCCAAAGTAACTTGAAGTTTCGACTCTTGGTCCTCTGTCTGATTTGGTATTGTGATGCTCACTGCTGGAAGTACATTCGAAATGTCTGTTTGCTCTGTATGACTGCTTTTTACTGCAGCTGTTTGCCAGCTCCATTTTTGAATCGAAATAAAACGCTCACTACGTTGAACCTTATTCATAAAGTCAATAATTTGTGGATACGTACCCGATGCTTGAATTGTAAATGATTCTTCCATGATGACCGTTTGCGTCTGATTCTGCTGAGTAGCACCAGCWGTTGGACTTGATGATGGAGCTGTTTGTTGAAAGCCATTCGAGTTTGTCGTATATCCCTGCGTAATGTTCGCTTGCCCGTTCGCATTTATTAAACTATCTGCCGAGCTGCTCGCTGGCCCTTGGTCACCGAATTTTATCGAAAGAATTGATAACCCAACTTGCTGCTCTAGCTCTCTGATACCAAGTAATAAACGCGGTAACTCTTCTTTCGTTGGTACTTGATACAATGCTTGCTGAATCTCATTTTCTTCCACTTTTTTGGGAATAGGTCGCTGCAGAATTCGTTTTTTTTCTTGCTCAACTTTACTCAGTTGCATTTGAAGTGTTAAATGCTGCTTCGAGGGTGGAAGCACATCACTCACAACAATATATCCATTGATCAAGCATCCTACAAGTATTACGAGAAACAAAATGGTTGCCGGGGATCTTAATCGACCTATGAGATGATGCCATTGTTCTTTATTCATAAGCCCCCCCTTATTTACTAGTAACAGGATTTCTCAGTGTAATTTCAATAACTACTTCATATACGTTATATTTTTGTGCAGTTGAAGCTTGGTTTGCGGTAGAAGGAGTCTTGGCT
>NZ_JBFTPF010000116.1:0-12179 GCF_056398345.1 Paenibacillus sp. 01T442 | reverse complement strand
GTACATATCCTCCAGTTCAAATCCAAGAAGGTTTTTTACCGAGGGCGATACATAGAGTAGAATGCCATCCTCTGATGTCAATGTAATGAGATCTTGAACATAGTTTGTGTACTTTTGATAGATATCTTTTTCCATGGCAAAATGATTGGCAAGCATTTCTGTTTTACGAATAACAATATGTAAGTTCTCACCAACGGGATAGGCACTAACATGTATCCATTGATTGGATGGTTTTACATATTCTTTGAATGAAGTTTCTTTACCACTTTTGCGAGCTTGATGAAAATAACTGTAGGAAGCATGCCGAATAGCAGCTGGGAACTCTGCCCACGCCATTTTGCCAAGAAGTTCTTCAGGAGATCGATTTAAAATACTTGCACCATAGTCGTTTGCGTATATAAAATGCCAGTTTGAATCTAGAATGATAAATCCCATGGAAGCGTTCTCTTCAAACGTGCTCATCTATTCTATACGAACCCCCTTCACCAGTTCGTTATTATTATCGCTCACTTGGATGCACCTCGTAAAGAGAATATGAAAAAAAGCAACCCTCCCTCCATTCGGGAAAGCTGCTTTCACATGAGAATCGACTTCTTTAATGACTTCCAACAAGCGTTCGTTCTTTCGAAATTTGACTTAAGGCTTCGCCAGCCTCATCTTCATAATTCCCTCTAATCGCCAAATCGCCAATCGCTACAATACCGACAAGCTTCCCATTATCAATGACGGGTAAGCGCCTAATTTGGTGCTGTGCCATGATCTTAGCGGCTTCATCAACAGTCGTATTAGGAGATACGGTGGTCATCCCCTTCGTCATGACGGTTTCTACAGCCGTTGACCCTGAATGCTTTTCCGCATAGCCTCGAATAACAAGATCCCGATCCGTCACACCGCCTATGAAGGTATCCCCGTCGAGAACCCCAACAAATCCAATGTCGTGCTGTTTCATTTTCAAAGCAATCTCGAACACATTATCCAGTAAGGTAACCGTCACGCAGTCTTTACTCATGATGTCCTTCACTAATTTATCCGACATTCTCATCATCCTCCTTGGTGTCATGTAAGGCAACAAATAATTGCTACATTAGCATTCACCAAAGCACATAAGGCATTCATGCCATATAATCCAAGGCCATAGACAGGAGTAAATTCGCTGCGTTCAGCATAGATCTTTCATCTATATCGAATTTCGGGTGGTGATGAGGATATACAATGCCTGCTTCTACATTACCAGCACCTACGAACATAAAGCAGCCCGGCTTCTCTTGCAAATAATAGGAAAAGTCTTCTCCGGCCATAATAAGAGGGKATTCATGTACAGCCTCTTCACCAAACAAAGCCGCGCCAACTTGAAAGAAACGGGCTGCTTCATTCGCATCATTGATTACGGTCGGATAGCCTAGCTTATAATCCATCTCGTAGGTAGCTTGCGACATGTCACAAGTAGCCTGCACGATTCTCTCCATGCGTGTTCTCACTTCTTGTCTTAATTCTGGATTGAAGGTACGTACAGTTCCGTTAAGTACACTCGTTTCAGCAATGACATTGAAGCTAGTCCCGCCATGGAACGAGCCTACACTGACCACACAAGGCTCAACAGGGTCAACTTGGCGGCTCACAATCGATTGCAAGTTAACGACTAATTGTGAGGCGACGTACACGCTGTCAATCGTTTGGTGGGGTAACCCGCCATGTCCGCCTTTGCCTTGGATGCGAATCGTGAATTCATCTGGCGCGGCCATGAAAGGCCCAGATCGCGTGTAAACATGACCAACAGGGAACGGTGTCCATAAATGAACGCCGAATACAGCATCTACACCATCCAGAGCGCCGTCTTTGATCATCGAGTCAGCTCCACCTGGTGAAATTTCTTCAGCATGCTGGAATAGAAAAACCAGATTCCCTTTGATCTCCGTCCGATGCATGCTTGCAACCTTGGCAATCCCAAGCAAAGTTGATGTATGTGCATCATGTCCACAGGCATGCATAATCCCGTTCTTAGTTGATGTATAGTCACAGTTCTTCTCATCCTGAATGGGGAGAGCATCCATGTCTGCACGCAGAGCAACCGTCGGTCCTTCGCCATTGCCGCGAAGCAAACCAACAACACCATTTCCGCCTACKCCAGTACGCACTTCAATATCCCAGCTTAGCAAATGCTTCGCTACAAATTCTGCGGTCTGATATTCATGGTAGGATAGCTCAGGATGCTGATGTAAATAACGTCTCCAACCCACCATTTCTTCATAAATGGCTTGGAGATCTTCATGATAATGATTCATAAGTTCATCCACCTCCTAAGGCGTGATCACCTAACTATATATCTAAAATGATCTCTTGAAACCTATTCTATCAAATATCAATCACGGTTTCATCTCTAAAGCGCCATCAAATATTAGAATTTACAGATGGCAATCGACTTGCAGAACCATTAGAAACATACTATCATGAGAAAAGAATGCAAACGTACAATATGGAGGCGTTAAAATTGATTATTGAAGCAACTGGCTTAAAAGGCCTAAAAAGCGATTTGGCTCACTTAGACGAAGTAACAACTAAACTTGGTTTCGTGCGCTGGCAATGGGAATACACCCGTGCTACATACGATTTTAAAATGGAAGATAAAGCAAGCAAAGCTGTGTACTTCTTACGTGTAAATGCACGCGTTGAAACAGGCAAGCTAGAATCTCCCTATGCCGTATTATATCTAGAAGAAGCTTACATAGGCAAAGAAACGTTCCCACATGGCTTGGACTATAATTCTCCAATTCCAGAGAACGTACTTAAGATTTCCAAACAAAAATTAGACCAACTGCAACAATTATTAGCAGACTAGGCGAGGAATCAGCATGAATCCCCCTCGAAGAGGAACGCCGGATTTTCTGCTGCTCTTATTAACCTTTGTGTTGGTATGTTTTGGTCTAGTTATGGTGTTCAGCGCAAGTTCAATGACTAGTGCCTATCGGTGGGACGACCCTTGGTTCTTTACGAGAAAGCAAATTTTTGCTGTCGGGGTCGGCACCATTGGCATGTTATTTTGCATGAATGTCCATTACACGAAGTTAAAGAAGCTCGTTATCCCTGCTTTCTTCTTCATTGTACTTGGCTTAATCTTCGTCGTCTTTACGAGTAAAGCGAATGGGGCGAGCAGCTGGTACTCACTTGGCAGATACGGGATACAACCGACTGAGTTTGCCAAGTTAATCGTCATTCTCTACTTAGCTTCGCTGATCAGTAATAAAGAAGAGAAATTCAGAAGTTTTCGTAAAGGATTACTCCCTGCCATCTTGATCGTAGGCTTCGTGTGCAGTTTGATCCTCTTACAGCCTGATTTTGGTTCCTGTATGATTCTTCTAGCGTGCTCAGCTATTGTTATCATGGTCGGTGGGTCTAACCTCAAGCATATTTTTTATCTTGGAACTATTCTTACGATTTTTCTTGGTATTGCAATCCTCTTATACTTGTTGTTAGGCGATATTGACTCCAACTTTAGGCTCAATCGAATAACTTCATTTATGGATCCGTTCGCTGACCCGCAAGGCTCAGGCTTACAAGTTGTGCAATCCTTGTACGCATTCGGACATGGCGGACTAACTGGCGCCGGATTCGGACAAGGTATTCAGAAGCTTCACTATTTACCGGAAGCACATAACGATTTCATCTTTGCTATTATAGGCGAGGAGCTTGGATTTATAGGCAGCTCTCTCTTCCTTCTCATCTATTTAATCTTCATTTGGCGAGGAATTCTCATTGCAGTACGTTGTCCCGACATGTTCGGTATGTTATCCGGTGTAGGAATCATGGTCATGTTCGCTATACAAGCCTTTATTAATATCGGCGGCGTCACCAATACCATTCCACTTACAGGTGTAACGCTTCCCTTCATCTCAGCAGGCGGCTCCTCTATGATGGTCTCTCTCATCAGCATGGGGATTATTCTCGGGATTTCTCGTGAACAATCCTACAAAGAATTACCAGCTACACAAAAAACACAGAAAACCCATAAAAAGAGACCCTTATCGACATAATATAACGTCGATAGGGTCTTTTTTTATGAGTCTTATTTAACTCGAAGCTGATCTTCAATTTCTTCTTCGGTAAATGCGACACCTTCTACTTTCACATTGACTTCCACAACATTTAACCCCGTCATATTTTCAACAGCTTCCCGAACGTTCTCTTGGAGATCTCTGCAAACATCTTGGATTCGGGAACCATATTTAACGATCACACGTAAATCAATCGCTGCTTCAACTTGTCCTACCTCAACAGAAACGCCACGCTGCACATTTTTACCACTTAAACGCTTAGCTAAGCCTTCTGAAATACCACCTGACATGCCCGCGATGCCTGCTGTTTCCAAGGCGGCAAGCCCTGCAATGGTCGATACTACGTCATCAGAAATTCGAATTAAGCCGGTTTGATTGTCTTCGGACATACGGATCACTCCCTAAACTTGGTATAAATCTATTGTAATAAGAACAATAGCTTAAAGCAAGAACTGCCTGCTGGTATCCATTTTAATTTACATTGGTACGCAAAGTAGGTATATTAAAAGAAGTGTAAAAATTTCCAATATATTAGAGTCGGAGGGTTCCCATTGAAAGGAAAATTGTTCTACATAGGCTTGTTAGTTTCGTTCATAGCAGCCGGAATCGTGCATTATACGCACCAGAATACAACTCTGCAATTCGTAATCGCTTGTATCGCCATCGTTTTTGTGGCTGGTTTCTTAGGAAAAGCAACAGAAAGTGTTGCACATTATGCAGGAGACCGCATGGGTGGGTTTCTCAATGCCACCTTCGGGAATGCGGCTGAGCTCATTATCGCTTTCTTCTTAGTCAAAGATGGGTTATTCGAAGTTGTCAAAGCCAGTCTAACTGGTGCCATCATCGGGAACTTGTTGCTCGTTCTTGGGCTCAGCATATTTGCAGGCGGTTTAAAGTTCAAAGAACAATCCTTTAACGTTAAATTGGCTTCTCATAACTCTTCACTGATGATTCTAGGTGTTGTCGCACTCTTCATTCCCGCATTATTTTCCCGCGGTTTGACCACTGACGAAACCTCCTCCATGAGTATGATTGTAGCTATTATCCTAATCGTAGCTTATCTGCTCTGGCTCCTCTTCTCTATGGTAACCCACAAAAGTGTGCTGTCTGATGAAGCCATAGAACATGGTGAGGCTCCATGGTCCAAAGGCACCTCGATTCTATTCCTCATCGTTGCGACTGCAATGGTTGCCTTTACAAGTGAGTGGTTAGTAGGAACCATTGAGGAAGTTAAAAATAAATTCGGACTGTCCGACCTATTTGTCKGTGCATTCCTAATCGCTATCATCGGGAATGCAGCTGAGCATAGTGCCGCGGTCATGATGGCCATGAAGAATAAAATKGGCGCAGCCGTGGAAATTGCGGTCGGAAGCTCCTTACAAATCGCTCTATTCGTCGCGCCAGTACTAATCCTACTCAGCTTTTTCATCAGTGGTACGCCAATGAACATTGTCTTTACCACCTATGAGATTGCAGCCATCGGCGTCGCCGTCTTCATAACCAAATCCATCACACAAGATGGATCTACGAACTGGTATGAAGGACTTCTTCTCTTGTTCGTCTATATCATCCTTGGTGTCGTGTTCTTCTTAGTCTAAATACCTATATGCAAACAAAAAAAGTAACCCTTCAGGGTTACTTTTTATTGTTCAACGCTTCATACAGCTGCGCAAGATTACGTTCAAGCTTATTGAGAATTTGTTTGCCTGGCAATTCGGAGATCAGTCCCGCTCGAATGGCAAAATCAATTTCTCTCGATAGTCCGTACATTTGCGTATCTAATACCTCTTCGTAAAGTGGACATTGACGTGTCGTCAAATTTTCCATCTGAACTTCGATCAGCTTTTCGATTTTATCTGCATCTTCTTGAAGAAGATTAAGCGCCTTTTGATTCATATCCAGCAATAAATCAGATGAAGACATTCCCAACTTCCCCCTATACGCAAAGTCATCCGTCCTTATATGATCTATATTAAGCGAAATTGCCGTAATATACAAGAGAAGGTACCCTCAGAGATTCTGAGAATACCTTCTCTCTATTCAAAACTACTCTTGAACGACGTTTACGCCTAAATTATGCTTCGCAAATACTTCAGCCATCGCTGTTTTCGCTTCTTCAGCATCCGGTCCATGAACGTGCAAATCATAGTTGCTGGAGCTAAGTAGAGTCGTAAACAAGCCAAGGATACTTTTTACATCGATATACTTATTGTCGTATTGAAGAACGATAGATGATCTGAATTTATTAGCTGTTTGTGAAATCTCAACAATTGCTGCATTATTGGCACTTGGCATATTTCATTCCTCCATTATAGTCGCGTAATGAGTTGGTCGTCTTACTTCCTCTATGATAACTTGGAATAGGAAGGGAAAGCAACTACAAAATTTCCTGCATTCTCCATGTAAGCCCTTTATTTCGCCTTTGGAGCTAGTGCCCTCTTCACACTATTTCCTAGGAATACTAACAAGACCAGTATCCCGAGCAGTAGGAGCAATCTCCCCTTATACCGCTGAAAATGAAATAGATCATGCGCGATCATCGACTCCAGGAATACGATCGGGAGTTTCCCCAGTAGTGTGCCCCATAAGAAATGCCGAAATTTCATTCGAGTTAAACCTGCGGAGAAGTTAACGGCAGATGATGGCAATATCGGAATCAATCGTCCGATTAGTACATAGAAAAAGCCGTGCCTTTCCATMCGCTTGCTAAATTGCGTAACAATCGGAAAACGCTCTAATTTCTTTTCTACCCAGGCATGTCCATAATAACGTGCAAAATAAAAGGAAGCAACGGCTCCTAAGCACGACATCACATAGTTCACAAGAAACCCCATTTTTATTCCAAATATCGCAACGTTCGTACCCGCTACGAGAACAAACGGAATAAACGGAAAGAAGGTTTGGAAGAAAATCAGACTCATTCCAATAATTTTACCGGGCCAGCCAATGTCCCTTAAATGTCCGGACAATTGCCGCATATTACTATGTGCAAGTTTAATGCCTATAGGATTAAAGAAGAAGAAATATAGCAAGCCAACGAGCACAATAAAAATACAAATAAGCAGTCCTGTACGTTTACTTTTAAATGCCGACAAAATTCGACCATCCTCCCTTAGACCAAATCATTGTAACATGTTACAACAGGTTCAGGAAGAGCAAACAGGTGATCGTCATCCTCACTCCATGCTCACTGGGTAGAGAAATACGTTCAACTGGATACATACAATTGTATCTCCCCTTCACCGGYCTGATTAACAAAGAAAAAGTGCCTGTCCGAAGACAAACACCAATATGCGTCAACCGATTTGAATTTGATTACGGCCATTATGTTTAGCTTGATAAAGAGCCATATCTGCTCGGTAGAAGAGTGATTCTACACTTATCTTATCCTCTTCCCAGTTCCAGTCCGATACACCGCAGGACACCGTAACTTGAGGCTGCGTCTCTTCCATGACACGCCTCCGAATGCGCTCTGCAATCCGAATCGCCTGTTCCTTAGACACTTGAGGCAAATAGACAGCAAGCTCTTCTCCGCCCCATCTAGCCGCGATATCCATCTCTCTAATACTGGACTTGATGATCTGGCTGACATGAATAAGAATCTTATCACCAATTTGGTGACCATAAGTGTCATTCACTTTCTTGAAATTATCAATATCAACGACAATTAGAGACCCACAGAAGTCTTTCTTCTGCATCAAATTCGCTTGTTCATCCAAATAATGCCGAGCATAGAGCCCAGTTAAATTATCCGTAATCACCATTCGTTTCACTTCAGCATGCAAGGAGGCGTTCGTCATGGCTAGTCCAATATGGCTTGAGAGCACTTGCAAGAGCTTATAATTATCATAAGAGAAGAAGTTGGGCAAACGATGTACAATKAGGATTACCCCTTCTACGTTACCGTTTACAAGGATAGGCGAACCAATAAGTGAGCGAGAATTCGTTCGCTGCATCAAACTTGAAGTCACTTTATCATTACTCCAATAGTCGGAAATAATAATTGGTTCTTTAGATGAGTAAATCAGACCTGAGAAACCTTGATCAAGCGTAAATGTCTCATGAAACAAGGCAGGTAAGTTCGTAGCTTGAACAATAAGTTGATTGTTATCTTTGGAGTTTTGAAGGATACAACTATAATCAGCACCAAAAATACTTAAAATTTCACTAGACGCTGAATTGAAAATTTCATTTAGACGTAAACTTTGATTAAGCTGCTTGGTAATTTCATTAATGAGTCGCAATTCGTTAATCATCAGATTCGATTGCTCGTACAGTTTCGCATTTTCAAAAGCTGTACCTGCAGAGTCCGCTAACAACGAAATGAATTGTAAATCCGACGCATCAATGAGTTCATCCGTAAACTCCATGTACAGAACACCATACACGCCTTGTTTCCCTGATAAAGGTGCCGCGATGTTGCCCGAACTTGAATCGCTCCCTCTTAGGGTTGGCTCAAAGATGACTTGACCTTCCATAAAAGCTCGCGTTCGAATATCGGACTCTGTCCGTTGGAAGTTCAAAGGCTTAACGGACAAATTCGTTGAATCATTGTCTTGTGAAAGAAGTAAATCTACACGCGTGTTGGGATATACACGTCCCAGACAATCAATAACTTCTGTCAAAACAGAATCTACATCAATCTTTGCAAGGAGTTTCTTGGATGCTTCAAAAAGAATGACGTGCTTCTTAGATTCCATTTCCTTCAAATGATGAAGGTTATTTAAACGATCGTACTTTCTACGTTCTTCAACATTTTGGATGGAACTTTGAAAGGAAAGTGCAAGACTATATAGCAACTGTGCTAGATTTTCCATATTTATGCGAGATTGGGTAAAAAGACCTAAATAAAATTGAACTTTACCATGATTATCCAAAACTGGCGTAACAGCAATCAAATACGCTTTCAGTTCTCTCACGTGCAAGTCATCGCCATTAATCAATTGCAAATAACCTGCACTTTCACAGCGAGCAAGCGGATTATCTCCTTGATCAGCAACCTTCCAAGAACTACCTGATCGCAGGTAGTTGCCTATCGAAGGCGTATCATTCGAACAAGAATCAATTACACACAGATGCTCGTTTGCGCACAACAGCGCAGTTTGCGAAGGCAGCATGTTCGGACCGAATTGCTGATTCCAGTTTTCAAATACTTGGTGTAAGTTTGGGTTTGCCTGCAAACCCTCATAAGAAAAGTTGCCAGAAAGTATAAAGCCTTGCCGAAGAAACACATCAAAGTGTTCTGTGCGGMTATGCTTTTGTATACTGCGAAGTTCACTCATAGGCTCTCCTTCACTTTCTAACAATAGTCCTGAAGTACCAATTTAAAAACCACTTACTCCTATCATACTATTTTTTCACATCTATTGCACGATATTTTCCTCTCGTTATTGCGATGAGAGACTTGACACTTGCTCCTGTTTTTAATAAAATTAGAAGTCGAGTAACACCATGATTTCGGTGAATGCCATTTGTGATCACCCTCACTGCTTTTGCTCCTGACAAGACAGCGGCTGAACTACTCTTGACAGGGAATCACTTTATGATTCGTAAGCAAAATCGGGCACTTGTCTTCACCCTGACATCTAGATGCTATTTACAAACTAATTGTCATGAGAAGGAGTTTTCCCTATATGTCACGTTATACAGGACCTAAATTCAAATTAAGCCGTCGTGTTGGTATTTCCTTGAGCGGTAACGGTAAAGACTTGAAACGCCCATTCCCTCCAGGTCAGCATGGCCCAGGACAACGCAAAAAAATGAGCGGTTATGGTGTACAATTGAACGAGAAGCAAAAACTTCGTCACATGTACGGTTTGAACGAGAAACAATTCCGCAACTTGTTCGACAAAGCTTCCAAGCTTAAAGGTATTGCCGGTGAAAACTTCATGGTATTGCTTGAAAGCCGCCTAGACAACTTGGTTTACCGTCTTGGTCTTTCCAACTCCCGTGCAGGTGCACGTCAACTCGTTGCTCATGGTCACGTTACTGTGAACGGCAAAAAAGTTGACATCGCTTCTTACATCGTATCCACTGGTGATGTGATTTCACTTCGTGAAAGAAGCAAAGGCCTTTCCACTGTGAAAGAAGCTCTTGCTAACCGTAACTACCTTCCAACTTACCTTGAGTTTAACGACGCAAGCGTAGAAGGTAAATACATCCGTTTACCAGAACGTTCCGAGCTTCCACAAGAAATTGACGAAAAACAAATCGTCGAGTTCTACAGCCGTTAATAAAATCAACCCCCTTAGGGATTTCCCTAAGGGGGTTATTTTGTTGCCTAAGCTTTATTCAAATTTGACGAGGAAGTAATTCTTCTTACCGCGGCGAATAATGAGATAGGAATCACCTAGTCGACCTAATTGTTTCGTCGTTGCTTCCAGATCCGTCACCTTCACGCCGTTCACTGTGACCGCTCCGCTTTCAATGTCTTGACGCGATTGGCGTTTGGATGGTGCTGCTCCCACGGAAATAAGAAGATCAATCAACGCAACGTCATCTTGCTCTAATGTTGTTGAAGGTACATCCTTGAACGCTTCTTCAATTTCAACACGTGATAGTGACTGAATATCCCCACTGAATAAGGCAGAAGTGATATTAAGCGCACTCTCCAGCGCATCTCCCCCATGAACAAGCTTCGTAACTTCGCGAGCCAGCACTTTCTGAGCTTCTCTCTTCCCTGGCTGTGCGACAACTTCAGCTTCAAGTCGTTCGATTTCTTCTTGGGATTCAAACGTGAAATATTTCAGGAATCGGATAACATCATTGTCAGCAGTTCCTAACCAAAATTGGTAGAACTGATACGGTGAAGTTTTGCTTGCATCCAGCCAAATAGCTCCGCCTTCCGTTTTACCAAACTTCTGCCCATCGCTCTTCGTAACAAGCGGTAATGTCACACCAAAAGCGCGGCGATCCGTTGTTGATTTGCCGATAAGCTAGTTCACTGTAAAGTTTTTGCCAACATCACGTAAGAATTCAATCACATTCAGAGAGCCTAACCAATCGTAATTGTTCACTAACTCAGCACTGTTTTCAATTTCAGTTGAGAAATCAAGGAATCGTGAGAGCTGATTTTTAATACTTTGAGACCATGCCTCAACAACTTCAGGGCCGTTCAATGTACGTTCATTCGCTTTACCACTCGGATCACCAATCAGCCCCGTTCCACCGCCTACCAAAGCTAAAGGAACATGTCCAGCAAGCTGGAATCTTCTCAAGGTTAAAATGGGAAGCAAACTGCCGATATGCAAGCTATCCGCTGTCGGATCAAAGCCACAGTATAGGACTACCCGCTCTTCACTCAGCTTTTTATCCAAACCTTCTCTATCCGTAATTTGATGCAGCAAACCGCGAAACTCTAAATCCTTCAGAATACTCATGTACAACCATCCTTTATTATGAAATGAAAAAACAAAAAAGCCTTCTTATCCCAAAGGGACGAGAAGACTTAACTCGCGGTACCACCCTAATTAAAACAGCAGTTACGTACATCTATGAGAAAACCTCTATCGAGGCCATTCAAAGATGAGCGACCGCGTTTAGATGATGGTTTTATCGCCAAATAGAAAGACGTTTTCGGAAGCCGAAAACTTATACTTTCTATTGTGGTAACCAAAGTCGAGGCACGGCGTGCTATTTTCACTCAAGAACCGGTAACGAGGTTTAATCGGTAAAAACTACTTGTGCAGGCACATTCCTGCAGGTTCCCATTTACTGCTCAAGACCGTAATTCACTAACCTGCAGGTACCGGTTCGCACCCTCCACCGGCTCTCTGAAAGCATCCACAAGCTACCTACTGCTGATCCATCAACGCATTTGTTCTTGTTATAACACAGGAATCTGATGCTTGTCAAACCTAGAACTGAGCCTTTCTCCCATCAGCATTACCGCAAAAGGAGCAATTATGATATACTATTAGGGTTCATGTAAGGAGGATATTGGAACTTATGCGCAATTTTTTCGCGAAATGGAATCGCCCCTGGGTAAGAACGACATTTAAAGTAATTGGAATTTCATTAAAATGGGCCATTATTTGTGTGTTTTTGGCTGGCCTGCTAGGTGGATCCGCCGCTTTCGGATATGTAAGTGCACTTGTCAAAAAAGATCCAATCCGCAGCGAGGATTCGATT
>NZ_JBFTPF010000115.1:0-11618 GCF_056398345.1 Paenibacillus sp. 01T442 | reverse complement strand
GGACATTATATCGAGTATTTAAAATGACTTTAAAATAAAGGGAAACTCATGGAACAATTATTTAAACAAATGGGCACTTTAAGAACTTAAATCTGGGCATCCTAACATTGAATTCAAATCATGTTAAAAAGGAGACAATTAATGAGAAAGATTATTATGGTTACAATTTCTATTGTTTTAATATTAACATTCAGTTTTTATGCGGTTAATAGCTTAACTATATCAGTTAATAATGGACCGAGAGTTGTTGCATCTGGAACCGGTAGTAGAAGTAATACGCTTGATACAAGTTATTCGCCTTTGCCAGGTAACAGTGTAAAAGAAAATAAACACGTGACTAGTTACAAAAATAAAGGCACAGTATTGATGTACTAGGTTCTGTAAAGTTCTGTAAGAATATCTTATCTCACATTTAAGAAGCGAGCCCTAAATATAGCACTTAATATTCAGGAGGTTTTCCAATTATGAAAAATAAATCATTCATCTCTGCGCGTTTAATTGCTAGTTCATTAAGCATTGCAACAGCTGTATCTTTTCCGATTTATTTTGCTATGAAGGGAAAATAAATGTGATTGAAACAAAAAATAACCCAAAGGATTAATCCCTTGGGTTATTTCATATTTACTGTATTCTCGGTTTAGTCGGATCGCAATCGGGAGCTGTGATGTCACCGGTTTGAGCAAGTTTCAATAAATAATAGCATTCTTTGTTTATCAAAGAAAGGAACCCCTTTCCGGACTAGTACCGTTAAATAACCAATTATTTGCAGGATAAAAACAGGAGGAATCCTAATAATAATGTAGGCTTCTAAGGGATTTCCTTTGCCAAGATAGATATTCTAGGAGGGAAAGTAAACATGAATCAATTCGGACAGCAAAGCCTAAACAATGCATCTCAATCGTCCAATACAAACGGATACGCAAATTCTTATTCTTCGCAGGCCCCGGTCGGTTCTCATTACGGTGGCTATCAGAATCAAAATACACAGGACAACGCATTTACGCAGAATACTTCCCAGCCAGTCATTTCCCATTACGGAGGTTACCAGGCTCAAAATCGGGAACAGAGCGGACAGCCCTACAATCTTTCCCAAATGAACGCTTACTCTCAAAGCGCTTCACAGCCGGTCATCTCTCACTTTGGCGGTTACCAGGCACAAAATTCCCAGCAATACACGCAGCCCAACCATACAGCCCAAATGAATACTTACTCTCAAAGCACTTCACAGCCGGTTATTTCTCATTACGGTGGCTACCAGGCACAGAATTCCCAACAATACACGCAGCCCAACCATGCAGCCCAAATGAATGCTTACTCTCAAAACGCCTCACAGCCGGTTATTTCTCATTACGGTGGCTACCAGGCACAGAATTCCCAGCACAATATACAGCCTAACCATGCATCTCAAATGAATGCTTACTCTCAAAACGCCACACAGCCGGTTATTTCTCATTACGGTGGCTACCAGGCACAGAATTCCCAGCACAATATACAGCCTAACCATGCATCTCAAATGAATGCGTACTCCCAAAACGCCTCACAGCCAGTCATTTCTCATTACGGCGGCTATCAGGCGCAGAATTCCCAGCATAGTGGATATCAACAACAAGGATCACTACAATCATCACAACCTGTGATCGCGCACTACGGGTATACAAGTAACTAATTTAGTCGAATAAGTAAATTGAGGACTTTCACCTCTAGTGTTTAGGGAGGTGAAAGTCCTCTTTTATAATGCTCCAAATCGTAAAGAATGAACAATTTCTCTTTCACGCAAGAATTTTAAGCTATCCTGTAAATCCATATCGACTGACCTCCTCTTCAAACTTGCAAAGGCCAAGGTGTCTCCACCCATTGCCAAGGCTGCCTCGTGAAGCTATGACCAAAGGGCAATGTAGCGCTGGCATAATGTCCCTATTCGTAAAGCTTCATACGGACTAAATTGTGAGTAGACCAGGCGGTTGAACATGCATATACAATTGTGGCGGCGTATTGAGTTTATGATTAATTCCACTAACTCCCCCATTAAAAAACGCCTTTGTTGAACATCCTAACTAGTGATACCAAATAAAGAGTTGAGAGGAGATAGGTCAATATGAAAAAGGTTCAAACTCTTACGTTAGCTATTTTATTAACATCAGCATTAAGTGTTGGAACAGTTAGAGCACATGAAAATACAGGTGTTGGAATGAATTCTTCAACAAGTACAAATAGTAATGTGAATAATTACGGTGCATACGGCACAAATACAGGAACGATTAGCTCACCTTCTGCTTCTCCCAGTACTAAGCTTAACCAAGCAAATTACGGCAATGGGGTAAATTCTTACTCTAATAATTCAAATTCCATCCGTGCTTATGATACCGTAAATTCGAGATCGAATGCTTCGAACTGGGGTTGGCTTGGATTGATTGGTCTGTTTGGCCTAGCTGGAATGAGATCAAGAAATAAAGTTGGGGAAAAATAAGCTAATTTATGCTTAGTTCAAATTAATCATTCATGAATTATATAATGGCATTCAGACATAATAGTAAAGTCAAAAATTAATAATTGAGGAGATATAAAAAAATGGGAATTTTAAGTGGAAATCCAAAAGATGAACCTCTACACTACGGAGAAATTTTTAGTGTATGGCAAGCTTCCACAGTAGCAAAAGGGGCTGTATCTTGCTATCAAGCTTATTTAAATCACTCAGGTGACAAAGAACTAAAAAAAGTTCTAGACGATCTGATTGATCAAGCAAAATTGGAAATTAAAGAACTGGATAAGATTCTTGTAGACAATGGAATTCCATCTATTCCTATGCTTCCTGAAAGACCATCAGTTAAACTTGAAGACATCCCAGTTGGTGCAAGATTTACAGATCCTGAAATTTCAGCCAAAATAGCAGCTGATGCTTCACTAGGACTAGTTGCTTGTAGTCAAGCTATGGGACAAGCTATTAGAGAAGATATTGGCGCTCTATTCGCGAAGTACCATATAACTAAAACAGCCTTAGGATTAAAAATACTTGAGATGAGTAAAGAAAAAGGTTGGCTGATTCCTCCACCGCTACAAATTAAAAGACCTGAGACTGTTAATGCTTAAGGATTAGGTAAAAAAGTGAGTTGGAACCCCTTGAAATCAGGGGATCTTGCTCACTTTTTTAAACTTAACAACCAAAATTAAAATCATCCAGTTACAGGATCTGTAGATCCCAGTTTTTGAGGGGATGCATACGGACCGATGACAGCTCCCAATCAAGTAACTGATCCCTTAATTAATAAAAGCCGCGATTTGCGCGGCTTTTAATGAGATAAGTTATTGAATTTTAATGTCGGTTGACAAGAACTTGGTGTGTTTCCTTTGATGGGGCGCTTAGTATGGTTGACTTACATTGTCAGTCCTGGTGACTGAGTTGTTTTATTTGTTTTAATAATCACTTCAATTCCTGGTTTCGGATAATTTTCCTGTTCGAAATTCTCCGGATCCTTTATTGACCACGTAACGAAAGTTAAATATTCGTCACTCGGCGCTCGAACTTCCTCAAATTCCGTTACAAGCTCTTCCCCAGAATCAATAATTCTATATATGAGAGAAAAATTTGCTATATTTGCAGCTACTTTTCTGTCAACAATATTAACAGTACTGATATTACCTGGCTGAAGTTCTATACCTAAAGCAACGTTACCTGTATTAAGATTCATCCCAGATTCGGCAATATTAGTGTTAGCTCCTTGCGCCAATCCGATCTTGCAAACGTAAATTGTTGATTTATTGTTTAGCCTGAACTCATGAGTACACTGGGCTTCCATATATGCCTTGTACTCCTTTTCAAAATCTTCTCTCTTAAGTTCCTCCGTTTTTAATAGCGCTAATTCTGTCACTAACTTTAATCGCTCCTTATATGATCATTTATAAACCGTATGTGCTAAGGTTTCAAGACAATCTTTATTATTTGTAGAAGCTTGTCTTGTTTTTTAAAATTGAAAACTTCTACAGGATTTGTTTTCCGAGCATGCTCCAAACGATAATCAACATGGTCGATGGCTATAATGAAAGCATGTAATGGTAATTTGTGCGGATTACTTCATTTCTATCCCAAGCCGCGAATCCAAGAATAATGAAAATGTCAGCAAATTCCGTACGCTTTGATCATAAGCTGTAGAGTAGTAATTATGATATCAACTAAGGCATGCCGCATCAGCAGCATGCCTCTTGAGCGTTCACGGATTCTTAGCAGGGACTGCCTTCCGATAGGTTAACAACTCGGAGACAGTAACAAACCGATACCCCCTCTTTTCCAATTCCGGCAAAATCTTTTTTAGAGCCTCGATGGTCTGAGTAGGACCTTCCACGTAATCGTGGAACAGTACGATATCCCCGCTGCTTGAATTGTTTAAAACTTTATTTACAATGTTATTGACTCCTGGCTTTCTCCAATCCTTCGTATCCAAATGCCATGACCACATTATCATTTTATATCCTTCTTGTTTGACAATACTGACTAACCTCTCATTATAAAAGCCCCCAGGCGGGCGAAATAATTGACATCGAATCCCGGCTACGGAGAAAATGGTATCCTCTGCTTTATTAATTTCATTTTTCATGTTAGTCCGTTTAGAAAGAAAAGCATGGCTATATGTATGATTGGCTATCTCATGTCCTTCGTTTATTTCTCGTTTGAGCACGTCAGGATAAAGTTTTATTTTATTCCCAATCACAAAAAAAGTGGCTTTAGCATGATACTGCTTGAGCAAGTCCAGGATTTGCGGTGTATGACTCGGATGAGGACCGTCATCGAATGTTAAGGCGATCACTTTCTCATCGGTAGATACTTCCCAGACGACTTCACCGCGCTTTTCATAATAAGACCGGTCTTTTTGAGGAACGGCGTAACCAACAGACTGAAATAATAAAAAGAATATACAAAAAGTTAGGATCGTTCTCATTGTTGCCTCCTGATTTTAGTTCTTTTTTCAAAATTAGGATGCACCAATCTTTTAAATTAACTCGGTGAAAAAAATGGTTATAAAATTTCGAATAGAAAGTTCAATTTAATAGAAATCTTAAAGTAAGAAAGGAATGTGATAAGATGAGGATTCAAACTTCAAATGCGATTACAAATATCGGTCAAACAGGCATTACGCCCCAGCTTGTAAAGCAAATCGCTGACCAAGTTCGTGAGACTGACCCAAACATCCAAACGGTATACGTGTCTACAAATCCTGAATTTGATCAGCCCGTTAATATGGAACAAGAACTAATCACTTTGCGACGGATGATTAGTGATTTTTTTGCAGCAGGCATGCCTTATCGCCGTTATAATACCCATTCTTACACGCTTCATATTCGTTTCTCCTATTTGGAAATATTCTTCCAGTAGAAATATTATTTCTTAATCATGTTCAATTCTTTATTAATGACAGACAGTAATTCCTTGGGGATCTTAAAGACAGACAGTTTAGAAATTTTTTCAATGGACATGATCCMCTTCATGACAGTAAACCTTGGGCTCTCTGCCATGTCTCCGAAGAATTTTTTGAATATTGCCTTAGCTTCCTCATTGCTGTAAAGGTCTTCTATCGTATCAAAAGTAGAATACTAGCCCTCTTTAAGAATAATTTCCTGAACATTTGATAAATCAAATTTCTCGAACCAATTAATGACATGTCTTTTTTCTTCTTTTGCAACGTAGATATAATTTTTATCTATTTCGGCTGTATGATTAARAACCATTTCCTCCTTATAGATAACGCCATGCTCGTCCGTTCCCGCTACTGTTATGCGATTCTCCCCTAAAGACAGGGGGACTGCCTTCAATATTTGGACTGTGTTACCTGATTACGAACCACCTGAATTGAATAATAGCTATTATAAATCAAGAATGAAAGCACAGGCAGCATGACCACAATTAATCCACTAATCAATTTGAAACGAATCGTGTTAAAAAAAGTATTAGAATTCGGCAGTCTCATTGCTTTCCTCCAATTTGCCAATCACTTTTCCTAAACAATTTGTATACCAATAATATATCCACCGTAATCGTTATGTAGGGTTCTGTTCCCATCAGGCCGCACTGTACAAGTTTGCTGGMTTTTATTCACAGATTTAATTTATTCTCATAAGTTAGTCCGTGGCCAAGTTTATAGAAGTTACCATCACTATCCTTATAAGCATATGATAATCCTTCAGGCATATAATTGTCCTTATCATAACCCGAAACGTCATTTCTCGACACACAATTCCCATTTGTATCAACCGCAATGACGGCTTCACTCGCTGGCAATGTTAACGGTAGCACACCTACTGGTCGGCTATTGCCTGACATAACTTCAAATTGCGCCTTATAGAACGTGTCGTATCCAGCAATCAATGCATCTGCCAAAGGTTCAACATTGCCAAGTATCCATGGCAATGTAACATTAACACTTATAATGACTTTTCCTCCGCGACTGCGAATATTTTCTGTAACTTCTCTTAGATGATTCATACCGGTCAAGGTCGTTTCTTGGTAAGACGAACCATCTAAAGCCGTCTCTGTCTTATTCTCACAAATTTCAAGCTCTAACAATCCTGGCGTTGCAGAAAAATAAGCGCCCGATTTAGGATGTAAGAACAAAATCGCTGCTTCAGCTTCTTCATAGTTATCGGTCAGTGTAAATTGTCCAAGCTCTTGACATTCTTTCTTTGCTTTTGCCGTATATGCAACTGCTCGTTCTGTATCCTTATGAAAAACTTCCACATAAACCAACTTACTCTCTAGTTTTTCAACGGTTAAGGGTAATGTCTGATTTTGGTTTTTTAGCACTGTTACTGACTTTTTATGTGCTTGATAGGCCGCATCCCAATGAGCAGATTGACTAACGGTTGCTTTAGCTAAATCTGCAGAAACATAAGTACGATCATCGAACAGACCTAAAGCAAACATTTCTGTAAGTAGACGTACATTGGCTTGATCGATACGCTGTTCACTTATCCAACCATTATTGATAGCTGCTTTCAAATTTTCAATATCATTGGTATCCGCAACCATATCTGTACCCGCATTGATAGCTTTTGCAAAACGTTCAGCTTCGCTCAACGCTTCAACGCCCCAGCTCATTTTACTCGTGATGCCGCTGTCGCTGTTGATGTAGCCTTTGAACCCTAATTTTTCTCTAAGAATATGATTTAAGAAATAATGATTAAATGTAAAACCAACCTCTTCGTACGGTATGTCTTCACCCTCGAATTCTTGAACGACACTCTTTTTAATACTTGGCATCGAATAATAAGGCATAATCGATGAAGTTCCATGATCTACCGCTGCCTGAAATGGAGGCAAGTGATATTTCTCCAAGCTCCCTGGAGTTGGATATAAATTCCACTTACCTTCCTCATAATGAGGATCAAATCCATTTTCCCTTGCTCCTCCACCTGGGAAATGCTTCGTTGTCATCGCAATACTATGTGATCCTAAGCTCTCCCCTTGAAAACCGTCAATAATCCGACCGATGGCGTCAGCAATAAATATCGGATCTTCACCAAACGTACCATATGTCCGTTGCCATCTCGGATCTGTAACTGTATCAGCCATATACATATAGCCTTTTCTTAGTCCCGTAGCATCCCACTCATCATGGGCGATTTGAGCAAATTGGCTAATTAGTGAGGCATCGCCGCCATTTTTTATATCTCCCTTAGCTGCTGCTGCCAGGCCTAGAGTTCCTGGCCAAGTCGAGAAAATTCCTGCTGCGTCATTCATACCGAAGATGAATTCTGTATTTTCGTTTCTCGAGTTAGATGCTATCAAACAAGGGATACCAAGACGAGTTCCTTCACAAACTTCATTCATTGTATTTACCCATTCGGCCATTTGAGCTGGACTCCAGTTGTCTCGCAAGATGAAGTGGCGTAAATGCATATTTTCGATCGTATACGTTGTTCCMATTACTTTGGTTATTGCGAAAATACTTTCTCCTTTTTCAACAATACCTTCATCTAATACACCATCGTGACTTGTCTTACTCTTATCTTTTTGAGATAGCCCCATCTGACGTGTATTAATCAGCATCATACCGACCTTTTCATCTACATTCATCAAGGAAACAAGATTCTCCGCACGTTCCTTCGGACTCAACCGCCAATCTTTATAGGGATCCAGTTTCCCATTGCCATTCAAATCTTTAAATTTTAATCCATCCACTTCAATAATGGTCTTGGATCTAACTTCTAAAAGGGGTTGTTTCATTCTCATTTCCATGATTTATTCCTCCTAAATAATTTGTTACCGCTTTCTCAAACTGTTATACTTCTATAGTAACAACAATAATTTCAAAATAATCGATATATATTGCTAAATATATTGTAATTATTGCTATTCGAAAGGACACCACTGCCATGAAGCTATCTGATCTTATTCCAGTTAAAAGTAATGGTTTTGAAATTAATTATTTGATTAAAAAAAACCAATCCCATGATTGGCTTGTAAAAAATAACAAATCATCCATTGATTTTTCTCAAATCCAGAATTTATTTCGATTACATAGGCACGATGCGACAGAAATCCTTGTCTTTTTAGAAGGGGAGGTTGAATTCTTTTGTGAAGGACAAACGTATTCCCTCAAGAGAGGAGATGTTGTTGTCATCCCTCCTTATGCAGTTCATCAAGCTATTGTTAAGAATTTCGATGCATATAAACGAATTATTGTTAGTGTCAGTGAACATTTAATGGATGATTTTATGTCTAGTTCACCATCTATGAAAGAGAATGTTGTGAATCAAAAGATGCAAGGCTCGTATTTGCTCCATTTGCATGCCAAAAACTTTCAACATATCACTTCTTCACTTCAAGAAATTCATCAAAAAATAATAAATGGGGAAAAAAATAATTCTTTTTCAATCAATTATCTCTTTTTCCAAGTACTTCAGGACATCTTTGATCCTGCAGGTAGTATCCCAAACCTTAGTAACAAAAATGAACTGGAGCCAAGATTCGTATCTATACTAGAATATATTGAATCACATTTAACAGAACCAGATTTATCCTTAGATAAGGTATCCGATTATTTCCATTTAAATAAGTACTACTTTTCTCACTACTTCACTAAAAATATGAACATCCCCTTTTATCGCTATGTATCATTAAAGCGTCTATCTTACGCTGTAACTATGATTAAACAAAATCAGATATCCATAGAGAGAATCTCCTTGAAATGCGGTTTTCCTGATTACTCCAGCTTTTATAGATTGTTCAAAAAGGAATACAACCTTTCTCCCAAAAAGCTGCAAAAAGAATTTAAACATGTATATTAACCTGCATACGCTGATTAGGCGTAAAAGCTGGCAGATATTTAGTGCAACGAGCATTATGATATTCATAATTAATGATGCTGTCGAGCCAATTGCATTTCCAAGACGCGACTTCTGGTGTCGGTGGGTTTGTACTGTTTTAAGAACCCGTGGTCAAATGTAAAAAAGGCGTAACCTTCTTTGTTGCCAATTTCAATGAAATGCTTCCCCTCCTCCACAAAAAGGGATGAGTAAAAAACTTCTTCTTTAGCCTCATCAGGGAAGAGACTACTATCCCATTGAATTACTGTCGATTCGAAACGATCATATTCTGCGACCCAACGATGGATCTCAACAGCAGGCGGCACCCAATCCGTCTGGTTTCCGACCCATTCAGGGACACCGTCATTGTCGAGATCCATCGGAATGGCGGTATGTCCTTGAAAATCGATTACCTTCCATGAATCGGTCTTGTGATGATAAATCACCAACCCATTCTTTGCACCTATTTTACCAAAAGGGATTTCAATAGACGCGCCAGACACATCCCCGGTTAAGAAATTCATCGGATTAATCCAAACTTGATTTTCATTAAAATTAGTCAAGTTACCCAACTTCCACTCCGAGTTCTTACCCTTGAGATACACCGTATATATTGGTGAAGCATCACCACCACTTTTATAAATATGAACTTCCGCATCAGAGCGAGATAGAGCAAAGCTTTTGATAAGCTTCGCCTCAGAAGGAGGAGCGCCTGACTCTAGTGGTTGTCCCAGACCTTCACCGAAGGGAAACGCTATATTCTCAAGAAACAAGTTAGGTCTATAGACCGATTGCTGGTCACTATGTCGAGAGTTTGCTGTTGGCATACTGGTATGATGAACCTGATCATCACTACAAGCGAGAATACTAAGCAATATCGGTGTCATTATGCCGGTAAACCGGACTATATTCATCAATATATAAATCCCTCACTCTCCTATTTGTCTTTATCATTAAATACTAATAATTGAAAAATGACAATTGGTGAACTATGTGCAGATCCAAAACAAACAGCAACTCCCATTTGTCATGTTACTTGCAAAACCGATCCGGCAGCCTGAGCTAATGTTTCCAGTTATGTCATAATATTACTCAGCAACCTTAAGCTCGATCCAGACTGGCCCTAACCAGGAATCTATTCGGCACCAGTCTCGCCAGACTTCATTCACCATCACCCTTTGGGGGCTCAAATTGGCTCCCGTTTCCATACCATCTGGAGAACGAAAAAGCTTCGTCGTACTTTTTAGCTGGACTTCCTGCCGGACCTCGCTCACCTCGAACAAAGCCGTGTAACGCGGTGAGATCCATCTTTCTCCGTTCAATGTCTCAATCAAGTAGCGGCTATCCCACTTTGCTTTCACTTTTACAGTTTGCGGCGCCAATTTCATCCCTGTAGGCTTGGTAAGTCCGGGATCGCTATAGAGCGACTCCACACCGAAAATCTCCAGTCTCGTATCAAATGACTTTTGATTTCCCAGAAGCGCGTTATTTGGCATTATCCATGCATTTCCAAGCCAGGTAGAAATCAAGTAAATCGGAACCAAATAACCTTCCCCATGTCCAACTCTCCGTTGACTGTTGTCCAATATAGTAACCGTTTGGGGAGCTATGATTCCGATTGTCTGCCCGTTTTCACCTAATAAAGTAGTGTCCTCAAATAAGGTAATTGTCTTCGCTGGAGATGAATCCTCGACAGCTATAGTTGTTGTTGCGAATACTTCCTTTACCGCCAAACAGGCGATTAATGCTATAACTACTACAAATAGCTCTCTTTTTTTCATATCGAAACTCCTTGTTACTGAATTTTGACCAAAAGAAAATCGCCACCAAAACGCCGGCTATTATAACAACCAACACAAATCTTTAATATGTAAATAATTTATTCATGAAACATCTTCCTGTAATTACTACTAAACATTTAGACGTTCAATATTCACGAAAGTTCCATCATTTTACAGAAATTTAATTCTAATTTGAATCCGCTCTACTGTCCGTTAACGCTTAAAAATTTCACTACAGTGGGCTCTCTAAGAAGTCCTTTTACGGATGCTTGATCTTGCACTATTTTCAACTGATATTGAATTTTCCATATTTTTTTGTAGTTTCATCCACGTCCGTCGGTTCATTTATTATCGAAATTACTTTGCTTGATTCTAAACTATTTATATATCTTACACCTAAACCAAGACTAAAAGCCTTATCTAATAATGGTTTCCAGAATCATTAGAGCAGTTTCATTCACCTCTTCCAGCAATTCACTTTTGGTTGACGTATTAGCAATTCTAATTAACTCCGGCTGAAATTCCGTGATTAAATGTATTGGT
>NZ_JBFTPF010000114.1:0-11762 GCF_056398345.1 Paenibacillus sp. 01T442 | reverse complement strand
GAAGCGCTTGCTGGTTTACGTGCGAATGAAGCCCGTTACTTTATGAACAAATACAAACATGAATTTACGGTTATACCCGCTAGCGAAAGTCAGGAGAACCTTGATTATGTGAACCAAATTTTGAAAGAACGTGATATTGCGTTCGCGGCCAAACCTCTAGAAACATCGCGTTTTCAAGTGGAAAACATTCAGTTTACCTACGTCTTTTATGAGGATGGTCTTGGGATTAATGTCATGTACACTGTTGATGACCCTAAGAAGCGGGCTGTTGGTTTTAAGCTTTCTGAGGGGATGGAGATTCCCAAGGAGTTAGAGCCGAAGTTTAAGTTTGCTAGACAGAAGTCGAAACTGGCTGGAACCATTCGGGGTTCGTTCTTTGTCATTAAAGGGCAATATTAAAGTTTCAAGTGTGATAAGATATGGTCAAATTGTGGTTTTGAATAAATATAACCGTGTAAAGGACTGCCGAGAGGCAGCCCTTTTGTACTTTTATTGAAACTTTCACATGTTTGGGAACTAATCCGCAAGTAACTTCCTATAAATAATTTCCACAATCATGCATATGAATAAAGTAAATTCCCCTATGTGGGGAGAGATATTATTTGGGGTATATAGATTTCTTCTTATGTTAAGACTAATAACACTTTTTATACAGAGGTGTTAAATATGAAGGTTGTATGTCCTGCGTGCAAGAGAGAGGTGAAAGTTAAGATGAATGGGAATGGACGTTGTATTTGTGGTGCAAATATAAAAGTATTGGATTAATTCTATCTAATAAGTTAGGATCTAAGTGTAAAAAATGAGATATTTTTATACATAGGACTAGACAATACCGATTTAGTGTGTAAAAATTACTTGTAAATAGTAAATCGGCGGTGAATAGATGAGACATGCACATAAGATCTTCCATGAAACTAGTGCTAGTGAATTTAATAAAGTTTATGAGGAGAGATTTAACTATCATTCTACCGTGAAGTTTGGAATGCATATTAAACCTATGGATCAGTCTACTTATTATGAATTATATTATGTACCGACAAACAAAATGATTAGGATGATTAGTGAGCTTTGCATAATTTCGAGGGAGTTTAACACTACCTTTGGAAATCTGCCGAAAGTAGCACAGAAACAATTTATTATCGAGTGCATCTCGGAGGAATTGTATAATACAAACGAGTTAGAGGGAATAAGAAGTAGTAGAGAACAAATCGTTAGAAGCACTAAGGATGTAATATTTAACAAAAAGTCAAAGAAGAGATTCGAGAGCATGATAAAATCATACTTCCGTCTGCTTGATGAGTTTGAGTTTCCTCAAACCTCAAAAGATATTAGAAAAATATATGATGATATTACACAAGGAGAAATAGACTCGCAGGAACTTCCTGATGGGGAGATTTTTAGAAAAGAAACTACTTATATTTTGAAAAAATCAGGTAGTGGTAAGGTTGTTCATCAAGGAATTACACCAGAATCAGAAATAATTAGTCTGACCGAGAGATTATTAAACTTCATAAATAATGATTCTGACATACCTAATTTAATAAAAGTGGCAGTTAGCCATTATTATTTTGGTTACATACATCCTTTTTATGACGGAAACGGAAGGACTTCTAGATTTATTAGTAGTATGTACTTGTCAAAGAACCTAGGAAATATCTCTACATTATCGTTATCTAGAGGGTGTAATAAGTATAAAACTAAATACCTTGAGGCTTTTGAAATTTCTAATAGTATTAGAAGCAGAGGGGAAATGAATAGTTTTATTGAAACGTTTCTAGAAATTATTATTGAAACTCTTAAGCAGATGAATACAGAATTGAAAGAAAAAAGTCTGTTGCTAAATTTGGCATTGAAGAAGTTAGACGGTGAGCCAAAGTTACAGGGTTTAACGAAAAATCATAAAGATATTATGTTTGTTTTGGCCCAAAATCATTTCTTTGATTCTAGTAGTGGCCTGACAGTGAGTGACTTAACTGAAATATTTGAAAAGTCGGCAGTAACAATAAGGAAAATAGTTAAAGAGTTACTCGACTTCTCACTAGTGGAACAAGAAGGAGAAAGGCCGGCATATTTCTGTATTAGACATAAATACTTCGAGGAATGAACAGCTGCTTACTGAATACAGGGCCATCATATGGCGTACGATCCCAGAAATGAGGTCGTACGCCATTTTCTTTTGAGACAGCCGTAATTAGATTAGTCACTTTACTGCACATTCTGAAATAATAGCGGCAGCAGTAGCATTGGACCCATTGTGCCGATCCTAGCCAGGAATAAACCGCAGAAGGATACGCTAAAGCTTCTAAACTTAAATAAGTTTAAGGGCATAATGACTGTCGGCTTTAAGTGTCTAGTGTTGCTAGACGAAGAAGGCAAACCGAAGAAGACCTATTCGATCGCGGCGGGCCTTGATTACCCTGGCATTGGGCCGGAGCATAACCATCTGAAGGTGACGGGCCGCGCAGAATACGCAACGGTCACCAATGAGGAAGTGTTGGAAGCCTTCCAAGAATTGTCCCGCACAGAGGGAATTATCCCAGCACTGGAAAGCGCACATGCGGTTGCTATACGCGAAGAAGCTGGCACCGACAATGGGTCAAGATCAGATCATTATCGTTAATCTGTCTGGTCGCGGGGATAAGGATGTTGAGCAAGTGTATCAAATGCTGAAATAGTGTAACGGATGCATCAGTTAGTACAATACATGTATGCAGACTTACATGAAGGAAAGGAAGTCCAGTGGGGCGTCTTTTCCTCGTTTCTCGGGTTATCAAAGGCCGTGTGGATCACAAGGGCAATGGACGCTTTTTTCTATACGATTAATAAGGTTTGACATGAGCACCCGTGCTTCGCAATTTTATCGATTATGACGAATTGTTTGGCTGGATTAAGATTTCATCATGATCCCAAAAGCAAGCCATTTTGAAGTAAGCCCTTTCCCGATAAGATGAAAATAACGACGGAGAAGGGAGGGAATTGAACGGCCGCGGTATAACTAGCGCAAGTGCAACCAAGCAAGTGATTTGCCAATAGGAGAGGAGACGATTGACAATGAGTAACGCTTTATCAATTCGTATGTCCAAGCTAGCGGTTTCTTTGATGACTGCCTTCCTACTTTCTGCCTGTTTCAATGTATCTTCATTCGTACATGCAACCTCCACCTACGACACGGCCGTACTAGCTGACAATCCCGTTGGATATTGGCCTTTATCCTCCACGGTCACGGCTGATCAATCGGGGAACGGTTTGAACGGTACGTTTACTGGAAGCCCGACTGACACCACGATGCCGAATGGGGATGCAGCTCCGGTATTCAACGGAACGAATCAGTATTTTACAATCCCTGACAACGATTATCTGGAGGTTACGCGCACAGGCATCTTGACCGTTGAGGCCTGGATGCGGCCGGATACGTTGCAATTTACAAACTATGAGAGCAGCGGGTATGTGCATTGGATGGGCAAGGGGACGTCCGGACAGCATTCTTGGGTGGCTAGAATGTACAATCAGACAAACACCGAAAACCGTCCAAATCGTATCAGCGGCTATTCGTTTAACTTAAGCGGTGGCTTAGGCGCAGGCTCCTACTTCCAGGATACGGTGACCGCGGGTCAATGGATTCACTACACCTTGGTTATCAACACCGTGAATACGAGCACGACGTACCCGACAGGCTACACAAAGGTGTTTAAAAACGGTGTCCTGCGTGATCAAGACAAGCTGTCCGACTACAGCATCGTACCTGGAAACGGTACGGCCCCGATGCGGATTGCCACGCGAGATCTTGCATCGTACTTCCAAGGCGCGATCGGCAAAGTTGCCGTGTACGATTATGAGCTGACGCCTACCAAACTGGCAGCGCATTACAGCACGATGACCAATTAAGCGTAGCTGAGGACTAACGCAGCACAAAAGTGAAAAGGACGATCCCCGAATGCATTTCGGTCGGGATCGTCCTTTTTTTAATGGAACCGAGCTCGCCTGAACTCGCTCGGCGTAATGCCAGTATGCTTTTTAAACATGCGGTTGAAGGAAGCAATCGTGTAATAGCCGACAAGCGTAGAGACGTCCTGAATTTTGAGATCCGTCTTCTCTAGCAGCTCCATCGCTTTATTCATGCGCACGGTATTGACATAATCGCTAAAATTGATCTCCGTCTTTTCTTTAAAATAGGTCGACAAATATGCGCCTGTAATGTTGAGCTTATCCGCTAACAAGTCCAGCGATAGATCGCTGCCGAAATGCTCATTGACGTAGTTCGTTACGAAACTGGTAATGTGGTCGGTCGCTTCTTTCTTCTGACGAATATCGGAGGCGGACTGTGTCAGAATTTCCTTGAAAAACTGCTGAAATTGTTCTAGCGTACGGCAATTCTTAAGAATATCCGCGGGGCTCCTCTTATCATCTAGCAAGGATATTGGATTATGGCTCGAATAGAGTGTTTTAATAATCAAATTGACAATTTCCTTGGCAAGGTCATGGATTTGCGCGTAGGAAGCGCCGCGTTTGACGGCAAGCTCTAACGTTTTTGAAACGATAGGAATGGTGATCGCGGGGTTACCGGAAGTCAAATTTGCGGTAAATTCTTTCATGTTAGCCGGTGTAAGCCAGAGATCCGGGGGTAAAATCTCTTTTTCCCGAATGATTTGGACACCATCCCCAAGCTTCCGTTGTTTGGCTAAAAGCAGCGTGTTTTCAAAAGCCTCGTTGAAAATAAACGCATTGTCATGGACAGGACTCACGGCAATGGTGACGGAACAATAGGAAGCATCCAGCTCAAATATTTTTTTAATATCGAGCAGTAGATTGTCTAATACGGAAAGCTCGGAATCGTTTGTAAAAATAATCGTCAGAATTTGATCCTTCTCAATTTGGAAGGTCAAGGCGTCTTTATAGGCCTGAATAAACTGCGATTGCACGAATTCCTTGATGTAATAGGAAGCGCGATTAGGATCCATGTCCATAGCGGCTAACTGGTTGTCGATATACATGAGCTGGTACAACACGATGACATAGGGTTTATCGGAATCAATGGAAATTTTCGCGTCCTCAATATCGGTGTGAATCATTTTCACCTTATTTAAGTAGGCGTAGTGCTTGAGCAGGGAATTTTTGCTTAGTAAGTCCCGGTTAATTGTTTCATTGGTCAAAAATAAATCATGCAGCTTCTGACTAATAACGTTGAACTCGCGAATCGGACTTACAAAGGGGACGCTCTGGGGGCGATCCATTTGTTGAATGGAGCTGATGATCGTGTTGAGCGGATTGTTGAACCGTTTGGCAAAGAGAATTGAAATGCCGACTCCGATGATAACAGAAAGGAATATCAGCCCAATCATAAACACATTCAGCTTAAAGAACTGTTCGGAAATTGTAGCGAAAGGCACGATCAGCACATAGGTGTTTCCGGTCACTGCACCTTGTTTGTAGAAATAATAATTGGTGCCTTCCAAATAATAGCCGGAGCTGTCAGTATGTGGCTTCAATTGCAATGGAATTTTCCGACTGGTTACGGCATACGTTTCGCCCCCAGCGTCATCCAGAATGTAGAAGTTGGAATCTGCTTGAAAATGGCTGTAGGCCTCAAACATTTGATCGCTGTCTAGTAACGCTATGATGGCGAAGCCGTCCGTTGCGGCGCTTTTGAAAAGAACAGGATTAAAGGTCCCAAAGCTTCTAGTAGAGAAGCTTGTACTTTCTTGAAATTCCGCAGAAGGGTACACACGGAAGGAGAGCGAAGATTTTCCGGTTTCCGTCGACCAGAACTGCTCTGGATACGTGGGGGACGTATAAAATTTGCTGAACATCATTTGCGCATCTCGGGACCCATCTTTATCGATAACAAAATCACGGTTCGGAAAGTAATAGATGATGTTATATAAAGAAAGCTGATTGTTCGCTAACACATTTTGCAGCTCGCGTTGAACCTGACTTGAAATATAAAAGTCGAGCTTCTGCGGATTATTTTTGAGCGCTTCGGTATGGGTGTTGAAGTATGAGCTGACCAGCAGACTTTTAATTAACGAAATGTTTTTTTCATAGCTGGCTACGGTCGTCTCGAGATTCAGAGAGCTGTTCTTAATAATTTCTTCGCGAATACTGCTTCGAAAGAAGGTAAAGGAGGCCACATTAAAGGATACGAGCAGCAAAATGATGATAATGAAACTGATTAATAGTCGGTAGAACAAGGAGGTGCTGTATCTTTTTCTAGGGACATAAGTTGTTTGCATTGTCGTCTCCTTTCGCTAGCCTGTAGTATGTGGAAATTATAGCATGGTGAAATCCATGGTGTGAGAAAAAAATTTACAATTCCTTATATGAATTTTTACGATTCTTATTATTATTCTCGATTTAGAGAAATTTGCGAATGAGTCGATGAGGAAGTGGATAGTCGGCATGGTGATTTTCGGATACGATGGGCTTGTCGATACAGAGCCTTAATAACCAGAAGGGGCAACCCACATTGAGAAAAGGAGAGATGACTATTGCGTACGAGCCCATCGGCCGCCACGACACAGACGCCTATTTCGCAAGCGAATCTCCGGTCGAAAAGAAGTACCTATCTGAAGCAGTGGAAACGAGGGAAATACTTATTTCTCCTCTTCATGCCTACCTTGCTGTTTTATTTACTTTTTAAGTACGTTCCTATGTTCGGCTTGGTCATTTCTTTAAAAAATTACAATTTGTTTAAGGGTATCTGGGCAAGTGAGTGGGTCGGATTCAAGTATTATAAGTTGTTTTGGGAAAATCCCGACTTCTTTAAGCTCATCTACAACACGTTTATGCTCGGGATCTACAGGCTAATCTTTGGGTTCCTTGCACCGATTCTATTGGCGTTGCTCCTGAATGAAGCGAGGCATGCGTTCTTCAAACGATTTGTACAAACGGTTAGTTACTTGCCCCATTTTATATCTAATGTAGTGGCTGCGAGCATGGTGCTCATGTTCCTTTCGCCTTCCAGTGGTATCGTCAACCACCTGATTCAAGTTTTCGGCTTTGAACCAATTAACTTCATGGTGATGCCCGGGATGTTCCGCTCGGTCTATGTCATTTCGGAAATCTGGCAGCATGTGGGCTGGGAGACCATCATTTATTTGGCAGCTTTGACGTCGATTGATCCTCAGTTGTATGAAGCGGCGGAAATGGATGGTGCGAGCAGGTGGAGGAAAATAGCGAATGTCACGCTCCCAGGCATTGCGCCGGCCATCGTGATCGTCTTTATTCTGAATGTTGGGCACGTCCTCGATATCGGTTTCGAAAAAGTGTTTCTGCTCTATAATCCCGCCATTTATGAAACGGCTGATATTATCAGCACTTATGTGTACCGGACAGGGATCGGTCAAGGGAATTATAGCTACGCAACGGCTATCGACTTCTTTACTGGGATCGTCAGTTTAGTCTTCATATACTCGGCCAACTGGATCAGTCGTAAAGTCGGCGAGACCAGCTTGTGGTAGAAAGGAGGTACTCATTATGAAAACGAAATTTGGTTTGGCTGACATCCTGATCATCCTTGTGCTGCTTGGGGTCGTCGCCGCAACGTTGTACCCCTTTGTATATATGATGGCGGTCTCGTTCAGTGATAGCACGCACATTTTAAAAGGCGAGATTACGCTTTGGCCAAAAGGATTCAACGTGGAAATGTACAAAATTGTCTTACACGATCCGCGTATTTCCTCCGCCTATATCAATACCATTCGATATGTACTAGTCGGGACCTTGGTCTCGCTAATTATGACAGCTATGGGTGCGTTCGCGATATCTAAAAAGGAGTTGCCGCATCACAAGCTGTTTACACTGCTCATTGTGTTTACGATGTTTTTCAGCGGTGGTATGATTCCGACCTTCCTGGTTGTCAAAAGCTACGGCTTGGTAGATAGCCTGTGGGCTATGGTGCTGCCTACGGCCGTCAGTACGTGGAATCTCATCGTAATGCGAACTTTTTTCTCCGCAATGCCCAAAGAGCTCGAGGAATCGGGTAAAATTGACGGATTGACCGATATCGGTATTTTCTTTCGGCTCGTGCTGCCGCTTTCCAAAGCGGTGCTTGCCACCATTGGACTTTTCTATGCCGTTGGCATCTGGAATAACTTTTATTCCGCCTTACTTTACCTGCGCAACCAGGATATGTTCCCGCTGCAAGTTGTTCTACGCAATATCGTCTTGCAGGGGCAGATCAACTCAGCTAACGTATCCAGCGTAGGCGGCGATAATTTGGTCGTTGATGATGCATTGAAATTTACAACGATCCTTGTTTCCACTGTACCGATCCTCCTTGTCTATCCATTTMTGCAAAAATACTTCGTCAAGGGGGTGATGATCGGTTCGGTGAAAGGTTAGTTCATGTTCAGTAATATCAAGGCTGCGGGTCTAAACAAATGAAAAGGGAGATGGGTTCTATGAATAAAACAGTAAGAGGGTTGTCAATTTGTTTAGCTTTGGGACTATCTATGACGGCAATCGCCGGTTGTTCGACGAGTACGAACGAGACATCGACGGCAGTGCCTTCTGCCAGTGCGGGGACAACAGCTTCAGCTCCTGCGCAAGTGGTCAAACAAACCTTTAATGTGCTCAATTATTCGAATCCAAGCTGGCCTTACAATAAAGATAATATTGCTTGGAAATTAATTGAAGAGAAAACAGGTGTCTCCTTAAATGTGCAGCTGCCTTCTGGAAAGCTGGATGACGCGTTAAGTGTTACAATTGCCTCGGGCAATTTGCCGGATATGATGATGACGCAGGACAAAAAGCTGGCAGATAAGTACGGACAACAAGGTGCGCTGGTTAATATTTTGGATTATGTAAACGAGATGCCGAACTTGAAAAAATGGATGGAAAAATATCCGGTTGATACGCAAAACACGATTTCGTCGGATGGCAAAATGTATATGTTCCCGAATGCGGGAATCGGGGAAACGAATCGCATGATTTGGATGTATCGTGACGATGTATTTAAGAAGCTTGGGCTTTCCGAGCCAAAAACGTGGGATGAATTGTATGCAGCGCTTAAGAAAATAAAGGAAACTTATCCGAAGAGCTATCCGCTTTCATTTCGGAACGGTTTGCAGCGTCTCCTGAATTTCGCTGCAACCTTTGGCACGAGTTCAGATGTGTACTATGATTTTGATAAAAAAGAATGGCGCTATGGTCCGCTGGAAGACAATTACAAGCAAATGATTGTGTATTTAAATAAATTTTATAAAGAAGGCCTCATTCCTCCCGATTTCTTGTCTGCAGATACGAAGCTATGGCAGGACCTAATGTCCACGGAGCGAGCCTTTGTTACAGTCGATTACATCGGACGGATTGACTTCTTCAACTCGGCATTGCGCAAGGATAAACCTGATTTTAATCTGGCTTTCATGGGAGCCCCGGCCGGATTGGCAGGTGCGCCTGCCAAAAATGCGTTCACGCAATATTTGGACGAAGGCTTCATGATTGCGACATCTTCGAAAAAAATCAAAGAGATTATGAAGTTCATGGATTTCTTCTATAGTGAGGAAGGTAAAACGCTAGCCAGCTGGGGAAAAGAAGGCGTCACTTACAAAACGGAAAATGGCAAGAAGCAGTTCATTGAGAAATATGCGGATGTAGCGGACATGAGAAAGAAAACCGGTATTTCTACGGACGGCACCTATGCGTGGTTCGATTATGATGCTCATCTATCCCTCTCATCACCTGAGCTGCAGAAGGCTTATCAGGAAGCGCCGAAATATGATAGTCTGCAGCAGCCTCGTCCAGCTTTCACAAGCGCAGAGATGGAAACCCTCTCTCTCTCTGGGGATACAATTATGAAGAAGCGCGATGAGAATATTTCCAAATTCATCGTTGGTGAACGCAGTCTGGAAGATTGGCCGAAATATGTGAGTGACATGAAAGCGTTAGGCGTTGATAAAATGGTGGACATTTACAAAAGAGCGTATGATCGGGCTTTGAAAAAATAAAGTTGAAGAGACCCTACTTAGGGTCTTTTTTTGACTTTTCGAAGTGCCTTGGCACCGAATATAAAGCCAAAGTCGGCGAATTGTATAAGCTTATGCTATACGGACTGATCGATCGGTTAAGTCATGTAACCATATTATTTTTATCTAGCATATTGCTTCATATTTTTATATAATACCACCAAATAACAGATGGGGGTGACAGGTGCGTGCAGAAACACTGGATTGAAGTAATTGAAGGACAATTGCTTCCGAATTTGCAGATTGCCAGTGAGCGGCCTTATGACCCGATCGTCGTTTACAGTGTCCCTAAGCCGTGGCAGCTAGTCGGTGCGGGTAATTATGCGGCTGTGCTGATGCATCCAAGCTATCCGGATATGGTGGTGAAAGTGTACGCACCTGGACGGCCGGGGATAGAGGATGAGAAAGAAATATATCGACGGCTGGGCAAGCACCCAGCTTATTCCGAATGTTTGCATGCAGGTGATACTTATCTTGCGCTGCGTCGATTAACGGGTGTAACGCTGTATCAAAGTTTGTTGCGCGGCATCCCGATTAAGCGTCAAGTGCTGAACGATATCGATGAAGCGCTGAAGTACGCGGTAAGCCGAGGACTGACACCGCATGATGTGCATGGTAAKAATGTCATGCAGCACAATGGCAGAGGTTTGGTCGTCGACGTATCGGATTTCTTGAAAGATGACGATTGCTCGATGTGGGACGATTTGAAGCGTGCCTATGATCGCTTTTATTTCCCATGGCTGCGCAGGATGCCGATCCCAGAGTTCTTGCTGCACCTCGTGCGCCGAGGATATCGGAAATACCGCAGATGGGCCCGACCTTCAGGTGAGTTACATAAGAAGGGTATGTAAAATGGTATAATTACAGGAGCTTGCCGCGGCCAGCTCCCTTTTGTATTTTTGCCGTGAGGATAGGAGAGATAATAATGGGAAATACGGATAAGTTTGAAATGATAGCTAATGTATACGACACGCCTGAAAGAATTCAAATTGCCAAGGTATCCTCAGATGCCATTCGTGAATATGTCGTTGACGCTAATCATAAGAACGCGATTGATTTTGGGTGTGGAACCGGTCTTGTCGGGATGAATTTGTTAAACGAGTTTAATTCGATGTTGTTTCTAGATACTTCACCAAACATGATTACGCAGCTAAACCAGAAAATTTCTGATTTACATATTCAGCATGCAACTACATTATGCTTTGATTTTGAAAAGGAAGGTTTATCGGATTTGCATGCGGATTATATTTTTATGGCACAGGTTCTCCTCCATATTCCGGATGTTGAATTCGTTTTATCCAGATTATTTGAGGTTCTCAATAAAGGAGGACATTTACTAATCGTGGACTTTGATAAAAACGAAAGAGTAGTTTCCGATATGGTTCATAACGGATTTAATCAGGAGAAGCTAACTGACGTTATGGCTAAGATAGGTTACAAGAATATTCAATCGAAAACGTTTTATCAGGGAAGCAACATATTCATGGGGCAAGATGCATCTATGTTTATTCTTGATTCGCAAAAGTAAACTTGCCACTTCCCAAACGCAAATGTTTATATTGAATTCATTTTTGGTATAATAATAGGAAATAGTGAGAGAAAACGAGGGATGTAAATGTCGTATATCGTTGATTTTAAAAATGTATCTACAGTAGGTTTAGAGTCTTCACCTGTCGTAGAAGCGCTTGCTGGTTTACGTGCGAATGAAGCCCGTTACTTTATGAACAAATACAAACATGAATTTACGGTTATACCCGCTAGCGAAAGTCAGGAGAACCTTGATTATGTGAACCAAATTTT
>NZ_JBFTPF010000113.1:0-12114 GCF_056398345.1 Paenibacillus sp. 01T442 | reverse complement strand
CAAATGATACAATGGTCCCAACATCAATGAAGCATCAAAGGTTGCATCTGATAGCCCCTCTAAACTCGTTGCGTTCAGCACATGAAAACCATTAAACATGTCTACTAAACCAAGCTCATTTGCTTTATCTTTCGCAATCTCGACGAGATCAGGCGTAAGATCAGTAAGCGTTACATGATAGCCGAGTTTCGCTATTTCCATTGCGTATTTGCCTGGTCCTGCCCCGTTGTCTAGGACATGGCCACCACGAGGGAGATACTTCTTCATGTAGTGCCAATTTACCGTAAGCTCAATAGGTTCGCGATCTAGTCTTCCCCATTCATCAAACTTGGCATAGTAATCGATCACATTCTTCATTCATTTTTCCCTCCCTTTTTGAAAATGCCAAAAAACCCATCGCCTACAAAGAGGCGACAGGTTAAACCTTCGCGGTACCACTCTTCTTGATTCGCAACATGAATCGTTACAAATCCTTGAGACCTGATTACGGAGGTTAACCGTTAAGATCTACAAGACACTTCGATCTTACCGCTCAAGGGTGAGTTGGGGAAGCTATTGGCTGTCTTCCACCGAAGCGACAGCTCTCTGGACAATAGGTGTTCCTTACTAGTCCCAATCATTGCGTTTGGATATGTATAAAGTTGAATGTGATGTAAGTGTATATTCCCAAATACTTCCTGTCAATGGATTCTTTGACGCTACAAATGTTCTTTCAATTGACCAATGATTTCCTCATATTCTTGCTCAGACAATTGCTTATTGTCCGCGGGATTCATTTCGAACATTTTCCCCCACGTGTACCCATCCTTATATTTCGGAACAATATGGAAATGCACATGAGGCATCGTATCGCCGAAAGCGCCATAATTGATTTTATCCGGAGAAAAAGCACGTTCCACTGCAGCTGCTGCCTGAGCCACATCACGCATGTACAGATCCTGATTCTCTTGAGACAAGTGAAAGAATTCGCTGTGATGCTCGTTCAGAGCAACAATACAGCGCCCCTTATAGGTCTGTTCTTTGAATAAGTACAACGTGGATACACGCAATTGTCCAATTTCAATCATTAAGTTGGCTAATGCCTCGTTCTTGCTGCAATAATTACATACTGGGGTCATGGTGGAAGTCTCCTATTCTAGCGATTAGTTAATGGATAACATTACTAGTATCATAGCATACTTCACATCGGAGCAGATACACTTCCTATATGGAACAATACGGATCCGCGAGCTTCCTAACACGCTCAATACCGTCCCACATATCACCAGGGCCATCATAGACAAGCGTTAGCGGCCCTTCATAGCCAGCCTGTTTAGCGATGTTTAAGCAGCGAATAAACTCCGCCTCATCAGGATCTCCCTCGGCATTGGTTTGCGCTTTGGCATGGATGGATTCACTAAGTGGAATCGTTTGAACTAACTCATCGAATTTCTGTTCACCTTTGAAATTCCCGAAGTCAGATGTAAATCCAATGATTTCTCCACATCCTTCCAAAATCGCAAGACAGTTATCACCTGTTGAGGATAGAGATTTGAAATTTTCTGTCACGACGCGTACGCCATGATCCTTCCCATATTGTCCTAACTCACGAAGGGATTCGATCGATCGTGCTAAGGCATCCCTGTCCGATGGATCCGCTTCCCCTGCAATTATACGTACTCTTTCCGCACCTGCTAAGGCCGCGACATCGATCCAACCTTTGATCCATGCGATATCGGATTGTCTACGAACCTCATCTGGACTAGAGATATCCCCATATTCAAGCAGTAGTGTGTAAAAACGAAGTCCCGCATCCGCAAATGCCCCTTTCAGCGCAAGCAGATATGCTTCATTCATCTCTGGAAAATGAAAATGACACACTTCCAGCGAGGTGAACCCCTTCTCCGCTAGTATAGCTGGTAGTTCGAGCAAAGAAAGCAGTTCTGGTTGATCTTGAGCTTCCGTGAATTGCGTTTGCTTATTGTCATCCCATCGAGTCCAACGCAAAGGACCTAAATTTCGGTGTAAACTCCAACTCGTTAGCGATAAAAATGGCATAGCTACCATCCCTTCATTCCTCTATTTTGTCATATATTATCAAAGACGTTCTGGAATCGCCATATTCGAATGCGCAAAAAGATATCTTATTATGCTATTTTTCAAGAAAAAAAGCAGGTCGCCTCAGCGCCTGCTCTCCTCCCAACTATTTGATGCGATCCAAAAGCTCTGCTAACCGCTCATACGAATCCTGCATCMCTTGCTCCATGCCTGAATGCAGCATACCGTCTCGATCAGCGACCGATTGGAACACAGACTCCATCACTAGCTTGGTCTTTCCGTCTTCGAGTTCTTCGAATTTAGCCGATTCGAGGATAACATGTCCCTTCTCCGGAAGTCCTTCAAACTCGAACGTTTGAATAATCCGCTCAGGCGCAGTAACTTCATGGTACACGCCGCGGAATGCATACTCATTTCCATTGCTATCCAGATGAATATACCGCCAGTTGCCACCGCTTCTCGGCTCAAACGTGTCCAATTTCATCGTTAGCTTGCGGGGTCCAAGCCATTCCACGATCAGCGCCGCATCCGTAAACGCTTTAAACACTAACTCTCGTGGCGCATTGAACACGCGTGTCATGCAGATCTGCTGACCTTCAGGCTCATAGGTAAGAATCGCTTCATTCTCGATCATAACCGTTCACTTCCTTTTCATTACACTAATATGCTACTATCATATCGAATTCTAGGACGACATCCAATTCTGGAAAGCTTTGAGAACCTATATCCCTAGTTCATTGTGCTTTCTTCGGGTAAATAATACGACGCCAATCACCACGACACACGCCATAGATAGCCATGAGCTGTATAGGAATACTTGTCTCATCCCATAGGCTGCGCTCATGAAGCCACCTAAGAAGCTGCCAATAATTCGAGCGGCCCCAAGGCTGAGTAAGCCGTTGAGCGTTTGTCCGCTTGCCTTCCATTCCGCTGGTACTTCGCGGTTAATGATCGTGGCAATCGTCACAGATAGTACGATAAAGATAACGCCATGCAAGACTTGAACGGGTAATAACCAGTGGGCCACTTCAATCTGGGAAAATAAGAACCACCGTAAAGATGACGCCAGAGCAGCCACGAGTAAAATGATTGAGATAGGGATTCGCTTGAATATTTTTGCTGAAAATAATAGAAAAGGCAGCTCGCTCAGGGACGAAATCGTCATCGACCAGCCTAACAGTACACTATCCCMGCCCATTTGCTTGAAATAAATCGGAAAGAAAGCATAATAATAGCCTAGCGTAATTTGGATAATAAAATTCATGCCTATATAGAACATGAGTTTGCCATTTTTGAACAGCTCACGGAATTTCCGCCCCATCACATTCGCTGGTCGCCCAGCGGCAGCTKGAAACCGCCATAAACAAAGCAAAGCGGCAACCATTGTACAAGCGTAAACCGGGAACATGGAATCGATGTACGATTTGGCAACGAACCCGAAAAGGAGTGACATCATGGCGAAGCCAACGGTTCCTCCCAGCCGAATCAAGCCAAAGCTCCATGTAGGCTGTCGATCTAATTCCTCTAAGGTAATAGCATCACTTAGCGCAAATATGGAAGTCTGGAAAAAAGTAAAAATACAAATGATGACAAGAATAAAGAGAAATTGATGCGAGATCGGAAAGAACAGAATCGAAATACCGCTGCCTATAATTAATAACCGCAGGATGTGATTCTTGGATTTGGCACGGTCCCCTAACGCGCCCCATACAGGTTGGCCAATCATGGCAATCAAGGGTCCGAGACTAAGTAGGACTCCGATCTGCTCCTGAGAAAACTTCGCGTTGTTAAGATACACCGGCATGAAAGTGCCATAAACCGCGTTCCCCATATAAATAACGACATAGAATAATACAAATGCATTCAGTTTCGTAGCTGTTCCCTTCTTTCTTCTGTGAGAGCTGTGAGAGCTAAACGATGCCTATCCGCATGCGGTATCCAAATAAGATGGATCGTTCTTCACCAGCGAATACCTTCTCCACAAACTGGCGAAACGCTGCTGCCTCTGCCTCAAGCTCTTTCGCACCTAACTTTATCGCGGATTGTAAGCTGCCCTGACTTAACGCGAGATTGGCATAGCGGGTTGCATCGCATGACTCCCAATTATGAAACACAATTTCTCTTGCATAGCGGAATAAACCCGATGATTGAATTTGCTTCAAGTGCTCGTCCTTGTTCCATTTGTGTGCTTGCTCATGCTTGGGTGCCAGCTCAACAGCTCGTTGATCACCCAACGACGTAAGCTTCATATATTGCTGCTCAATTTCCCAGTCAACGACAGGCGGCCAATCGCAATCATAAGCAGCGAAAACGCCACCAGGGCGAAGGATACGCGCGAATTCACGCAAAGTGCTTTGCGGCTCCATCCAGTGAAACGATTGTGAGCACGTGACAACGTCTGCAGAATCGGATGGCAGCTCCAGTTCATGAGACAACCCGTTAACAAATTGAATTGCCTCTGGCTGGTTCATACTCTCCCATTTGGCTAGCGCTACTGCGCGCATGTCATCACTCGGCTCTACGCCGATGATCCGCTCCGCATCATTCAACCAGATAAACGATGATAATCCTGTGCCGCAGCCTACATCTACAACGGTTTGAGGTTTGCTACCCAAATAAGATGTCACAATCTTGATCAATTCCTGCGGCGCAGTTGGCCGGCTTTCATCATACAACGCACCGAACCCGGTAAATCGCTGTACATTACTCGTGCGAATATGTTCAATCATAGATTCCCTCCCCTGAGTCATGACAAAAAAAGCTCAACCATAGGATGAGCTTCTACTCGACATATTTAACGTACATGAACGTGTAATCGTCCCTCTAGGTGAAGTATGCCTTTATCTTGGACGGCTTCCTTCGCGAGGACATTGATTCGTTTCAACCACTCTTCTGGCTTATAATTGTTGGTTGTTGCTTGGACTAATCGCTCAGCATGATCATAACAGGTGTCATAGCCACCTAATTTACGAATGACCTCGACATATTCGACAACAAGCTTTCGAGCACCTTGCGAGGTGAAACCGAAACTCTGAACAAGAGCATCAACGATTCCGCGTTCATACAGACTCAGCCGAACTTGTGTTTTCATAGTAGATCCACCTGCCTCCCGTAAAAATGTTATAACCAACAAACCGAAGGGATGCTTCCCACTTCTCAGAGGAAAATACCACTTGATTGCCAAGACGCAACGCATCCAATTTCCGACCGCGTGTGGTGCGTAAAATTTGATCATAAAACCAATGTACATCTTTATTTAATTGTACTGCTTCTTCAATAATTCGTCCAGTATCACCATCCGCCATTGGGCCTATAATGATATCCGGATGCTTGTGACATGGGTCCGCTTCTCCCTTATTCATGACACTGCGATGCGACATTACAAATTCAGCCCATGCTAAGGAATCACTTAGAAAAATGAGCGGCTCCATCTTCGCAGGAATCGAGATCAGCTCAATTTCAAGCACACAGGCAAGCTCATGCCCCATAATCGATCGAGCCGCTGCCTTACGTGCCCAATTTCGCGCCTGCGCTGCTGAGATGGTTGTATAAAATCCTTCGCCGAAATCTCGGCCAGGTCGCCAATATCTGCTATCCAATAATTTATCTTTGAAAAGGTTGACGAGATTATCCGTTGTTCCATGATATAAACGTTGTGGTGTTATTATATCCATTTCGCTTTCCTCTGAAACCCCTTTCCCTTCTAAATAGGCTAGTAAGCACCACGAATATGTTCGTGTACGTCAGTCGCATAGAAGCTCTTCAGACGAACTAGCTCTGTCGAAGAGAACGCCGGAACTTCAAGGGTAGCTAAATTATCTTCAATTTGCTTGACGTTCTTAAAACCAGGAATAATACAAGTAATGTGGGGATTCTCCAAAATCCAACGCATTGCAGCACGTGCCATGTTCCCACGACCTTCGCCAATCCATGCCAATTCCTGCGCGAGTTCTACGCCTTTCGCAAATGGCAGTCCTGCAAACGTCTCACCCACGTTAAATTGATCGCCATTCGCATTAAAGTTCCGGTGATCATCCGCTGCAAATGTGCTAGATGTCGTGAATTTCCCTGTTAGTAGGCCGCTGGCTAGGGGAAGCCGAACCAGAATACCTACCCCAGCAGCGTTCGCTCGCGGAAAGAGGAGGTCTGCAGGCTTTTGACGGAACAAGTTAAAAATCACTTGCAGCGCTTTAACACCGGGAACAGAGAGACAGAACAAACCTTCTTCCACCGTCTCCACGCTTACGCCATAGTGGCGAATTTTACCCTCCGCTTTCAATTTCTCAAGCACCTCGAAGACCGAACCATCCTTCAAGATCGCTAGCGGCGGACAGTGAATTTGATACAGGTCAATTCGCTCGCGATTTAACCGTTTCAAGCTGTTTTCCGCAAATTGGCGAACCGCTTGCTCCGAGTAAGTCGCAAGGTCATGAATATCACCCGAACGGCAAAACTTCGTGGCGATGTGTACCTCATCTTCTTTCCMTTTCGTCGCTTTCGCTAAGAGCTCTTCTGCATGACCCGAGCCATATACATCCGCCGTATCAAAAAAGTTCACACCTGCCTCCATGGCACGATGTAAGCCTCGAATCGATTCATCGTCATTTGCCTCACCCCAGCCTCCTCCAATCGCCCAAGTACCGAAGCTAACCTCACTAATTCGAAGCTCTGTATCGCCAAGTTGACGGTATTTCATCATTCCCACTCCTTCTATGTAAATATTATCAAGCTGTTTCTAATAATTTTCATCTACCACCATTTCGCCATAGGATAAGAGGAAACCTCCCTCTTTATGCAAAAAAAGGGGAGCCCGCTTATGACGGAACCCCCTTTTGGGATGGAGTAAACGAAAGACTAGCGTTTTCGTTTATTGTAACCCTTATCGTCGTATGGCTCCAACTTCTCGAGCCATAGTTCAAGCAACGCATCAACCTCAGATCGATAACTCTTCAGATCCGCGGCATCCAACATGATCTCATCACGAGGCTCAATACGATCTAGCACCTCAAATACGAACACTTGACCGCCGAACGTCGCCCAGTCCTTCTGGAGCTCATTGAATGTATTGGTATTCATCTGCTTGCAAAATTCAAGCCGATTCTTCATGCCATCGAGATCCATACTGCCGTTTACAAATATTTTATCGTTCTGGGTATTGCGAATTTGATAAACACCCATGGCACGAAACGTTTGTTTATAAGTAGTCGCAAGCTCCTTTTTCTTCTGTTTGTCTAACATGTTGATTAATACCCCATTTCTTTTAGAATCCTGGAAAGCGTACTTAAACGTTCCCCAATCAACTCTCCATCATCACTCAAAGCTTGACTGAAAAGCTTGATATCTTCATTGATTTTCTCATTATCTGTACATACGCCTACCGTCATCGCATCCCCTTGCAGGCCGATTCTGTCAATAATAGGATTCTCCGCGTCATACCCGTTCTCAAAGCGATAAGCATCCTCTTGGAAATGAAGCTTCGTACGACATACGAGGATAGCTAGATCTAACACACGGTGCAAAGGCAACTCTTCCGATTGGCGTGACCATTTCTCGCCCGTGTAGCGCCATACTTTAGCCGAAATATCAACCTTTCCTCTGTCATTCCACTGAGCTAGACCTAAGGAAAGACCTTGCGTATCCGTGTTTTGCGTGTATCTACCGTCAATATTGGCATAGTTCTCAGCTACGATAACAGGTTTATGTTTGAGTGTTGTTGGGATTTTCATTGTGATTCCTCCATATTTGAAATATGTTACCTTTTAGTAATTTACTAATTTACTAAATAAAAAACCGTTGATTGAAGTATACCTCAGCTTCTTTTTTAAGTCAATGGATGCCTGCATGTAGCGGTATGACAGCTACTAGGAAATCTGCGCCGAAAAAAACACAGGACCACCCCAACAGGGAAGCACTGTGTTTGTTTCCTTCTTATCCGCTTTGCCCTAACGCGGTATCCGTTTTGTCGGCTCAGCAAGAACGCATGCCTCTGGAAGCATGTTGCCGGACGTCATTTTCGAATCAATCACATCTATAATCATTTGTAAGGAATTAATCTGATTTTGAATATTCTCCTTATGCTGCTGCAGCTTGACTTGTAGATCGGGATGCTCAGTCAAATCGGACTCATAAGTTAGACCTAGAAACGGCTTCAACTCGTCCAAAGACATACCTGTCTTCTTCAGACAAGTGATGTGTTTCATTACAGTGAGATCTTCCGGATGATAAATACGATGACGGTTCTTCTTATTGGTACCAACAACTCAGGAAGTTATACGAACGCAAGTGCAGATTGATTCAGTGATATTTATGAGGCAAATTTGAGCGGATTAATGCTCCAATATGGTCAAGCAATGGGCGTTCACATGATAATATCGGTAATTGGAAACAGCATCCAGTCAATGAGTTATTTTTCACGCATGTCGGCTGGACCCGGTATTCATCTGCTCTTTATTATTTCCCATCACCTGTGTCGGGAAATAATAAAGCACATTACATCCMTATTCAACATAAAAATAGGTGAAAACGCTTGTTGATTTTTTAAAATGAGGAGAAGCCCATGATTGTAATCGAAGGTATCAGTAAAATAGCCTTTGAAGAAGGAACGCTGTCAGAGTTAGAACTCGCCATTTATCAAAAGAAGCAGAATAGCCCTTTTATGTATCGTTATGATTCGGTATTCACCTTGTTGTTTGAATTGTACATGCGAACCCAAATCGTGGAATCCTCTAGTTTGCTGAGTAAAAGCGGTGTTTATTTTGCTGATTTCAAAAACACGCTATGCAACCAGACGTATTGGACCATTACAGATGAGGGTAAGTTTCAGCTGAAAAGTGATGTTGCTCCTCAAGATGCAATAAGGGATATATTCACGAATGGAACCTCATACGGTTTTGAATGTTCAATGGCTGTCGTCGTTGTCTTATACAAAGCTATATTAGAGTCCATAGATCCTAGACATTTTGACATACTGTTTTCGGATCTTTTATTATTTAATTGGCATTCTAACAGTAATTTACGTCTGATCGACCGGACTATCCATGAGGAATCTGTGATGGGTGACGTTCTCTATTTCGAAAACCCTGAGTACGATCCTATGATTCCCTGGGGCAAAGGAGAAAATGTCGTCATGATGGAAAAAGGGCTCTTTTATGGACATGGTTACGGCCTCGGAATCGCGACTTCGAAAGAAGTTATTACTGTCCTGAATAAACACAGAATACCTGGTAGTACAATATCAGCCCATCTGGCGGACCGTTATGTACATCCAGACTTCTCTTTTTATGCACTTTTTCAAAATACCGGACGAAAGAAACCCCTTATTGCAAAAATAGGAGAATGGATATATGTTCGAAACAATTGATTATTTAAAACTATTAATAAGATAAGCCCAATTTGCTTAGACATGTGCCCTGTTTACTTTTTCTTGCATAGGATGACGTATGCCTACACCGAAAGGGGAAAGAAAATGACACAACGAAATTCATCAACTGAGGGTAACCTCCCGATTTATCCATCTGAGACTAGAATGGAGTCCCATATGCCAGCTCAGCAAACTCCGACTTGGACGGGGGATAATCTTCCTATATATCAACAACCAGCCGTAAATCCCGGACAGCAATCTCCGATGCATCTACAACATGTTTCCCATGCGCAGCCTCAACACATGTACCACCCGCATCACCACTATGCTTATCACCCACACCATCATCATGCCTATCATCCCATGCACTATCTAGCATATCACCCTATGCATCATGTGGCTTACCATCCTATGCATCATCACCTTGCCTACTATCCACATCATAATCTGCATCCGCATCATCCACACCCTACTCATCATGCTCAGCCACATCAACAGCATCATGCTCATCATACTCAGCCACAGCATCATACTCATCATACAAATCAACAATAGCAGTATGTTACCGCGTCAATGAGCTGTATAAATCCATCGATTTCTTCAAATTTTTTACCAGATAGCGTGAATTTCTATCCCACATGCTAAGCAACTTTAAAAAAGTTATCCAATTTGCGGTTAGCTTTTTTAAAGTTTGCTGTAACGAGTATAACCTAGACCAATCGGCAAATTATCCGATACCTCGGTCTTTCGCGGGCTTCTTTTGATCGTAAAGCTGCATTTTTTTGAGCAAAATATCTGAGGACACATACGACAAGTCCTTACAATTATTTTCCACAATCGTTCCCTCCTCTTCAATTTCAACATGTATCTTCAATTGTTCTCCTGCATAAGAAGGGATTAATTTAGGTTTTGTATTAATGTCATAGCGTATATTTTGGTTAAAATGTTGGCTGGACCCCAGATTTGAGTGATTTTACAAGCTTATGGGCGGCATTAGAGCAAATTAAAAACAAAGAGCAGAAGATTGATCTCCTTTTCAACAATGCAGGTGGCAGCTTCCCCGAGTTAATGTATTCGAAGCATGGTCGTGAACTGCATTATGAACTGCAAACCGTCGTACTCTATATMATCACGATGGAGTTAAAGACGCTTTTGAAGAATGGTACGCTGAAGCGAGTCGTGCATACCTCCACTAACGCGTTCAATACGATGAAGCGATTTGATCCTGAAACTTTAGATAGCCCCGCGCAAAATAAAATGTTCTTCGGCCCTTATGCGGCGTCTAAACTCGCGCTATCCTTATGGACACAAGAACTCGCTCCCCATCTCCCCATCTTGTAGCTCTGAAATTCATCCAGCATGCACCGCGGGTGCTAGAGAAAGTTCGAGCCATTTATGAGTATATGTATAGTGAAGTTGGGAAATAATGAGTAGACGCGAACGGCGTTATCTATACAGAAAAACTCCTGCAATCGTGCTTTACTAGCACTGTTGCAGGAGTTTTTCCTACTCACCTATAAGTCCTGACTAAGGCGAATCATATCGCGGCACTGAATACCATTTTCAAAAATAGGTTCCTTATAATGCCTTGTAAAGAAATCGAGATCCACACCAAAGATACGAAATCCGCACTTCTGATAGAGACTCAATTGTTGGACACCAGAATTGCCTGTGCCGATCTCTATCGTCTTATAATTTAACATTCTTGCAGTTTCCACCGCATGTTTCACGAGTTCCTTGCCATAACCACGGCCTTGTTTCTTCGTAATCACTGCGATATTCACCAGTTCAATCGTCTTCGGTCTCGTTGGAAGCAGCAAATAAGCACCGATAATTTCATGGTTTTCTTCCAAGACGTAGCATTTGCTTTGGTAAACATAGGACTCGACCATCGCAAGCTCTGGATCAGCTAATAGAAATAAGTGAATCGGATATTCTTCCGTTACCTGTAGTTCTCGAATATGCAACATGCTGTATGCCTCCATCCAAGTGTGATGGGTTTCAGAAATGAAACTTTGCTGAAATCATGGCTGCGACATCCTCTGGACTTACCMCTGCGTTGTTGATACGCATGTAATTTTCTCTAGTGATTTCACCRTCTAATGAGTTTAATCGGTTCTTTTCCATGCTTTCTAGTAAATTCTGTTCCGATTGTGCAACATTTCGTTTGGTAGGCTTATGCGCGAGTCGATGAGGGGTTTTGTTCCGTTCCACTCTCTCTTCCATAGGTGCATCAAGTTCAACGAAATAGATCTCGCCACCTTTGGATTCGAAAATAGCACAAACTTTCTGCACGAAATCCCAATCGGCTTGCTTATCTAAAGCCCAAACGTACGTGAAAATCAATCCATACAACTCACTTTTCGCGACAGCCTCAAAAATCTCAAAACGAAATAAATCAACTAACCGCCATGTTTCTTGGGAGAACCCGAAATAGGGATGGAGGAGATCTATTGTCATGTGATTGTGAAAGAGCTTCAACGCGGTAGTTTCTTCAAGTGCGTGGCCGACTGTCATTTTACCAACAGCTTGCGGGCCGAAAATGAGCACAAATTTCATAGCAGCACCTCACTATAGTTCATCCCTACTCCTAGTTTATCATGCCTAATGGCGCTTTATTTGTATAAAATAAGTAAAATTCAAACTTTCCGGGTTGCTTACTACTACAGGTTACTACTTCTGGTTACTATTAGTCCGACTTTTCCGAACTAATCTCT
>NZ_JBFTPF010000112.1:0-12118 GCF_056398345.1 Paenibacillus sp. 01T442 | reverse complement strand
CAAATATGGAAATTGGTTCATAAACAAAACTAATATGAATCAATGCCACGATTTATTGTAGGAGGTAATCAGGATGGCTAAGGACATTGACTACTTGATTAAAGAGTTAAAATTTAATACTCCTACAAGCAAGGAGGTAATCGTTGAAACAGGTATTCAATTAGGTGTGAATTTTCCAAAGGATTACATTGATTTCATGATTCGATTCAATGGTGGAGAAGGAATCATAGGAAACTCATATTTAGTTCTTTGGTCTAGTGAGGAATTAGTTGAAGATAATGAAGGCTACGCTGTTAAGGAATTTGCGGATGGTCTTGTACTGTTTGGTTCTGATGGTGGAGGGACTGCTTATGCTTTTGATTCGAGGTATGAAAATATGCCTATTGTAGAAGTACCTTTTATAGGTATGGACTTAGAAGAAATCAACAGATGCTCTGATACATTCATTGGTTTTCTTGAATATTTGTATGAACATAACTCATAACTAAATCAAAGAGTAAATTTGTTGAAAGTAKGGTCGGCATCATAATGATTTGGCGTGGCGTATTCAATTTAGCTTTGTTTTTACTTTTGCTTGGTTTATTTTGCTATCAGTATTTATTCGGAATGAAAGGCTTCCTATTTATCGCTCTATTGATATGCGTTACTTATATTTACCAAAAAATAAGAAGTAATAGTAAAGAGGAAAAGAATTTACCTTTAAATAAAAAGGTTCTATTTACTTATTCTTTCAAGAATAAATACCTTGGAAGTGCAATGTTTTTAGGATTCGGAGTTATTGTTATTTTAATCCCAACCACCTTTTTCTTGTCATCAGATGCTTATGATATTTCAAGAACAGCAATAATGCAAAATCAGATGGTTTTATCAAAGGTGGGGGAAATAAAAAAACTCAGTTCTTTACCTCGAGGTTATATAAATACAAAGGGAACGCCTGACAAAGCAGAATTTGTAATTAAGGTGACAGGCACTAATCAAGAAGTAAATGTAGATGTTTCACTATCTAGAAAAGATTCAAGTGGGAAATGGTCTGTTAATTCATTACAAGTAATAGAAAAGTAAAGCTATCGACTCATACAATTCTAATAAAACATGGATTTTATACATTGGAAGGAAGAAGTAATATCAAGCACATGACATTTGTGAACAAAACCTATGAGCAATTACAAAAACTTGTATCTCCACGATATAAACAAGTTATTCCTAAAGGGACAGATGTTGTATGTGGAGTTATCTTCGATGAAGAAGAAGTGGTACTTTCATCTGCTGTAAGAAAAGCCTTGAAAAAGGTAAACCTAAATCTAAATGATGAAGCAAAGAAACTTGCTATAGGTTATAATTTCACTTTTGAGTCTATCCAGCTATTACACGAGTATAACTTTGATGTTGTATCGTTAAGAGACTTCCCTTGGACGGACGAAAGATATAAAGCAATTAAAGGTAGCAACAGATGAAATAAAAAGAGAAGTTCTATCCAAAGAAACCACTCCATTGGAAGGAGTGGCTTTGTCTTTATATGCTGATATATATTGTGGTCARAATGAACTTTGTGTTTAGATACTTTACGGTGAACCGTACCATAGATGACAGGTGAGGTCATTTCTTTAACGGGAGAACGATTGTTCATTTGCTTTGACAGATTTTTTGAGGTCGACTTTTTTAAAGGCAGGATGACCATTTTACAGGATTAAAATCTAATTTAAATCTAGGGAGCAGATCACACGTCTGGCAGCTGTTCCCTTTTTCATTGACGAATAAGCAGAATAGCGTAGAGTTCCTTCTACTTTCAGATTAAGAAGGAATTAGTTGGAATTTATCGAAATAATGTGGAAACAGGAGGTAGCCATGATCAATAGAAAACCCATTTATGTAGAAATTCTTATGAAGGTACCAATGGAAACATTGTGGACATATACGCAAACACCTAATTTGCATCAACAATGGGACTTAAGGTTCTCAGAGATTACATATATTCCTAAATCCAATGAAGAACATCCCCAGCGCTTTTTATATAAAACCAAAATCGGTTTTGGGCTTTGTATTGCGGGAGAAGGCGAATCGGTAGGTAACAAAGAGAAAGACGGCATTATGACCTCTACCCTGAAGTTCAGTTCATCTAATCCCATCTCGTTAATATCTGATGGAGCCGGCTTTTGGCGTTATGTGCCTACAGTTGATGGAATCCGTTTCTTAACAAGATATGATTATAGAACTCGTTTTGGCGCATTTGGCACATGGATCGATGGATTCATATTCCGACCGATAATGGGGTGGGCGACAGCATGGAGTTTTGACTGTTTGCGTCTTTGGCTAGAGCAGGGGATTTCTCCATCTGTATTGATCAGGCGTTCAATTTCGGAGATTGTGATAACAATAAGCTTATTTAGCATTTGGGTGTACCAAGGACTTGTACCAAAGACTTGTACCAAAGACTTGTACCAAAGCTGTTAGTTCCAGATTCGGGGGAAATGGACATTTTAACGAGTATCCCAGGTATTGCTGACTACGGAAGGCTACTCCTGATTTTGATGGGATTAGGAGAAATCGTAATCGGATTCTTGTTTCTTATTTTGAGCGGCAAAAACCGAAGAAGACTGCATAAATTCAATATCATGGTTTTAATTCTTCTTGGATTAAGTGCGGCATCACATCCAGCGACCTACGTAGCGCCTTTCAACCCAATTACTCTGAATATGGCGATGATGGCCTTATCGATAACCAGTCTGCTAAACGTAACAGAGCTTTCAAGTGCTAAAAGATGTCTCCGAAATTCACCTGAAAGGGGTAACCAAACATGACCTCAATCTACGAAAAGGCCCTCGGTGAAGATTTTGCCAAGCTCCATCCTCAGATCCAAAAACGATTTAGCTTCGAAAGCGAAAATCAAATAGCGTCTATTGGAAAAGGAGTTATGGAACATGTTTGGTATGGTAAATGGTTTACACTTCCGTTCCTAGCACTAGGTACTTGGCGAAACATCCTTTTTCCGCAGGGTGGTAAGCATATTCCTTTCACGATCGAGAATTACGCATACAGGGATAGCTTTGGGCGAGAGACTGTTACTTGGATTCGGACATATCAATTTCCAAACCGAGTCAGACGTTTTGATGCTACGATGATTTACAGTGAAAAACGACGCAAAATTATCGATTATTTAGGTACTCACCAGCATTTGGCAGTGGAAATCGATATGTTTGTTGCGGAGAATGGCGGAATGGGGCTACTTTCTGGGAAACAATTTTTTTATGAGGGGATTCTGGGCTTTCGGTTTCCAATGATATTCTCCGGATATGCTGATGTCTGCGAGTGGTACGATGATGAAAAAGGAAAGTTCCAAATAAATGTGCAAGTGAAAAACAGATTTTTTGGACCGCTATTTGGCTATCGTGGATCCTTTGATGTTGAATATGTCACGACAAATAACCGCGACATTCCACAGCACGTGAAGCCAGTGCGGGAAGAGAGACGTGAGTAACCTGTTAGCAAAGTCATTTAATAAACTAGGTAAAGGAAATTATTATGAGAGCAGTAGTGAAGAAATCAGTGATTGTTTATGGGATTTTGGGATTAGTAATAGGATTATGTATGTTTATTTATTCAATAAGTTCTAATGATTTTGTTTTCAATGTAGGCGATAAAGAAGTTCACGGATATCAGGGAGGATTACTATCGATATTTTTTATGCCAATAATAATGGCTGTAGTCGGAGCTGGACACGGAGTAATGTTTTGGTTCCCGATCGTTTATATATCTCGAAAAATAACAAACAAATAAAGATTTCAAAGCACAGCGGCTGCTCTTTTTCTTTAAGTAACGGGCAAAATTCCAACAATATATACATGTTATGTGAAACAATACGGTTTCAATAAAACGAATTGAACATCTTTGGAGGGTGAAATGGGCTACATTTGTCCAGTTTGTGGTTATGATGAATTAGAAAAACAAACATATGATGAGAAGGGTAATGAATCTTTCGAAATATGTGTATGCTGCGCTTTTGAGTTTGGCGTGGATTGCATGCTTTATACCTTTGAAACATATCGTACGGAATGGTTATCAAATGGTGCGAAATGGTTGTTACATGCTACTAGACGTAGTGGTAACTGGAGCGCAGATGAACAATTAAAGAATATTGAAAAAATCAAAACAATGTACATCCCGTACAATCGGCCACCAAAGCCTTAAGCTAACGCTACCAGCTTATTTTATTGTAGATAAAGGACAATAAAGATGCAAAAAAGTATAAACTTACTGAAACTATTAGTCGCTCTTATACCAAGCTTAATCTTAATTTTCTTATTACTTAACTTTTTCCCAAACACAGGATTAGGTAGAATCATCGCGCTTCCGTTTATTTTAGTCATAAACACGGTCTTGATAACTATAGGAATAACTTTTATTCATCGATTGAATCAATCTCTAATAATTGCTACCTGGATTTTGATTTTACTATTTACTTTGGTGATTACCATTTTGATCTATCCTCAAGAATATGGTCCAAGTGTAATTCATCAATTGTGGAATAAGATGACCATCGGGCGATGATCCAATCAAAGGGGATACTATGGGAAAAACTTTGTTGTCCGAAGAAATGGCGGAGCAAATAGAAAGAAGAGTAAGAAATGTATGGGATATTAATAAAGCTTATTGGTATCCCTTATTTAATTGTAAGAGAAACGATGTAATAGCCTTTGATTCAGAATACATTCACATATCAGCGAGATTAAAGTTATTAAAGGAAATATTTAAAGAACATCGTATAGAGACAGCGTATGAATTAAAGGAAGATGGTTCATTCTTTTTGATTTCTGATTTTTTTGAGTACGAAATGTGGGATAAAGAACCGTATTTTGAGGTTAGTGAATGTTATTGGTTTGATAATAACATGGATTGGATTATTTACGTCTCCCATGAGGGTACAACTACTTTTGGTGGTGAGTGGCTTCGGTCAAAAATCAAGGAAAAGTGGAATGATTGGAGAAATCATATTTCATGGGATATAAAAAATCAAGATAGCTTACGCTAAGCGTAAAGATAGAAGGCTGCTGGTAGATCAGGTCAGTTCCTCGCCGCGTGAACTGTCAGTTATTTTCACTAAAAAAGGAAGTTGGATATAAACTTTGAATAACTTTAAAGTATGAACTTCAGGGATGGTGAGGGGTATGGACTTTGAAAAAATAGAGCAATCCTTATATAAAATTATTGATCAGAAGCCAGTGCTACACAGCGGAATTGAGTTAATATTGAGCGAGCTTACGAACTTTGAACTTGAGAAAGATGAGTTGAAACGGATAATTGCTGGATCATTCAGCGAATTTCAGAGTTTTCTTAGCTCTATCTTCAAGAAAGATCCTCTCCCAAGTACAATAATAGCTCTTAATCTGGGTATTTTTGAAAGTAATGAAGGAACAAGATATTACATATCCGGTTCATCTGAATGGAATAAGGAAGGTTCAGATTGGGCTTGTAACAACGACTATTTTCCAGAGCAAAGGTACATTGATTTGTTAATACACAATAAGATGGATGAGTTATCAGAGGAGAACTATGATGCTTATATTTTTCTTGCACTAAGTATTGCAGCATTGTACCTGATTGAATTTTTTAAGAATAATAAAGACCAATTCATTAATTTTTATAGACCCAAATTATTCATAGCGACGGGCTTTGACGATGGCGATATTTATAACATCGGTAAGGTTGCTTCCGAAGGAGTAATTGCTACATAATGCAAGGCAGACTAAGCTAACGCTGTATGATATTTCAATAAACTAGTTTGAATAACTTGAAGAGATTTGCTTTTACCCAGATAGTTCATCTGGGTTTTTGGTGTTTTTATCCATTGCTAAAAATATTTAAAAATTCCCTTGCATAACGAATACGTGTTCGGTATATAATATGTAATACGAATACATGTTCGTATTTTGGTGGTGTGATAAAAAAGTGATTAGTCAAAGAATTGAAACTGAAGAGGATATTCAAATCATTAAAGAGTGCACTTTGTTACCTATTTTGCTGGATATGTTAGTAAGAGATATGGATGAACTAAAGATTTACAGGGAAAAAATTGTATACAATCATGTTCTTTTTTATCTTAAAGAAGTGGAGCATTCGATTTATCCTGAATTACAAAGCATTAAAAGAAAGATGAGAACACAGGATATTATGGTTTTGAACACAGAAATGAATTCATTGGGCATTAATGTTGAATATAAAGTGCGCGGTTATATCCACCATTTCACAATGTTGAGGAGTTTGGTTAAAGCAGAGCTAATGACCATGCTAATGAATATGCGGAGGCGGTTAGGGTGAAGGAAGAACGTGAGAAAATTGTTCTATTAGCGGATTGCATGAGCTTCTACGCCAGCGTTGAAAAAGCGGATCACCCAGGATGTAAAAATAAACCTGTTGCTGTGGCTGGGTCTGTTGAACGCAGATCAGGAATAATTTTAGCCGCTTGCCCGATTGCAAAAAGTTATGGAGTAACTACGGCAGAGCGTCTCGGAGAAGCTTTAAATAAATGCCCAGATCTCGTTGTCATGCGTCCACGCATGCAGCATTACATTGATGTTTCGCTGATGATCACGAAGATTTATGAAGAGTTCACTGATCTCGTTGAAGTCTTCAGCATTGATGAGCAATTTTTAGATGTTACTGGAAGTGTACCTTTTTTTGGAGATCCTGTAACGATTGCCAAGTCGATTCAGCAAAAAGTTCTAAGTCAAACAGGGGTGTGGGTAAGAGTAGGTATAAGTTCTAATAAGATACTTGCTAAAATTGCAACTGATATATGGGCAAAGAAGAATGAAAGTGGCATTTTTACTTTGCCCAAAACAGAAGTTGAAGCCTTTTTGTGGCCGCAACCAGTAAATAAGATGTTCGGTGTCGGCTCGCGAATGACAGCACATTTTGCTCGCCTTGGAATGACTACGATTGGTGATATTGCCAGAACACCGCTACCGCGTCTTAAGGATAAATTTCGTGCTCGCTTTGGGAAGCAATCAGATATTCATGCTGAAGTCATGTGGAGAACCGCGAATGGCTTAGATGACTCTCCCGTCACACCTGGCACTTTTAATGCTGCTCCCAAATCAGTCGGCCACATGATGACTTTGCCGAGAGACTACACTGAAAGTATTGAAGTTGACACGATTCTTCTCGAACTCACAGAGGAGGTTTGCCGAGATTGCCGTCGTAAAGGGTATATGGGCAGGGTTGTCTCAGTTAGCTGCATGTGCAGTCCTTACGAAACACCTACTGGCTTCTCACGGCAAATGAAGATGCCTGATCCAACTAATAACACGAATGCAGTATACGAAGCCGTCAAGATACTATTCTATCGTTACTGGGACAAAATGCCGGTACGCCGCGTAGGAGTGACTCTTAGTAACCTTGTAGATGATGAGGGATATCAATTGACCCTCTTTGAAGATCAGGTGAAGTCAAGAGCTTTAGATAAGGTCACTGACAAAATAAAGGATCGTTACGGCAGTKCTGCTATTGTAAGGGCATCATCGCTTACTACTGCAGGGCAAGCAGCAGATAGGTCGATGAAAATCGGAGGGCATTACAGATGAGTAAAAAGCTGGAAAAGAACGGACTGTGGGAATCTAGCCGAATGATGCTTCCACAACATAAGGAGGCATTTCAGAACAGACTTAGCGATAAAGTAGTTCAACATGGCCGTCCAACAACGGAAGAAATCAATATGATGAGAGATTATGCTTTATTGCCCATCATACATTCGATTATTTTGAAAAAGGCCCGAGAGGTAGAGGGGTCTTCCGAAACGTTACGAGTGCTCTATTCTAAAGTTGCAAAGGTGCTTGCCAAAAACATTCATGCCGATTTATTAAAAGTAAAAAGAAGCTTAATGGAAAGAAATATCCGCATTTTTGAAGAGGAAAAAGATGATCGGATGATCCGCTATAGATATAACTACGGAGGGTATGAAGATAGTTTTACAATCACTAGAGATTATATGCGTGCAGAAATAGGTGTGAGGATCGGACGTTATGCCGATGGTCTTGTAACTAATATGTACGGCGCGGCAAGATTCAATGAGAAACAAATATAAGCCATGAAGAAGCCCGATGGAGAATGTCTTCATCGGGCTTGATTTATTAAAAGAAATAAGTAGGCTCTTAGTTAGTGCTATGTATACAACGACTTATTCAAATCTTTCGTTATACTGCCGCTCGTATTTCAACTCTGATTCACGTTCTAAACGGATTTCTTCAACAAATGCTCTTCCCTGATGTATAGCCCAATCCTGAATAATAGGATTTTCATGGTTTTGAAGTTCTAACAAAAGGGGYAATCGAGATTGAAGTATTGCTGCCCGTGATCCACTCCATGAAGTTGGCTTCAACCTTGATTTTAACTCGTTTAGAACGATGATCGGATCGGTAAATTTATTAATTAAAGTCATCGCAAGTGGAGTCCATTGCAGTCCGTTTTCAGTGTTTGTGTAGGGGATAACAACTGATGCTGCTACGGGACACCTTACAGTGGGATTGGCATTACACCATTTCAGTATCACATCATCATTGATAGCTAAAATAGGATTACGGTGTGTAGCAGTATCTTCGGAGAACAATCGGGCTAACCGGTAATTATGGTGATCGCTTTTTTCGAGAAAAACATTAATAAAGACYATTGGATGTAAAGAGGCCAGTGAGAACAAACTTCGATCATAGTCTCCGGCGGAAATATCATAATTTTCCATGGCTTTAGAAATCTTTGTGAGAACTAATAGAGTACTTTCGGTCGCGGCTTCGTTAGCAAAACAATATTCCACAATGTTTGCTAATGCATAGTCCATATGAGAAGAGTTCTTGCGGGAAAAAGTATATTGAACGAGTAATTCTTGTCCTAATTTAGAGATTAATTCGCTAACATCATTTTTTGTCGTTCCGTGAATTCTCATATGAAGAATATCAATAGCAACATCTATACCATCGTTTTTGGAAGATACTTTTCTCAACAACTCACAGATATCAGAATCATTGATTGTTTCATGAGTTTTCCCATAGGCCAAATTACCATATTGCCATATTGGTGCATTCCCAAGTTCAAGCGATTTCATAAGTCTCGACACACCTTTTTGAGTAATGTCCACACTGGTTTGAATAAATGGAAACGCCATCGATAGAATCCTACAAGTAACCGCCTCGTATAACAAGTCTTCAGATAGATTATTATTTGATTTAGAAAGGGCGTTTAAAAAACCTCTAAGTAACTGATAATTACGTTTCGGCTCATCTATCAAGAATAATTGTTCCAAAATAGTATTCCAGATAGTTCGTGGATCACCATGCCCTTTTGCTAATCCTTGTCCAAAATGAAAAATCCTCATACCCTCATTCCCTAAAAGCACGGGTAAAAGCTCGTGTAAAACATCCATTTGTGATCCAACTTCACGACCAAATGTACGAGTTTTTTCTTCTATCCTTGCAAAACCATCGCTTGCACTGCCTCTTTCATCTTCATCTTCAACTGCATCGATCAAATTAATAGTAGTTCCAAACCCGGACAGTGTATATAACTTAATTTGATCTATCAAATCAGTTGGCTCCAAAAGTTTGACTAAGGCATCCAATCTAGAAAGTACATCCGGTAACATATCTTTTTCATCGAATCTTTTTGTGCTCTTAACGGCTACCCAACCTTCATTCCAACTAGCTTTTTCTGAAATAGCTTTTACAGCAGTCTCTAATTCATCATACATTGCAGCTGTTGTCCATAGACCACGGAACTTCTCAGCCAAAAGAGCTTTAAGCTTAAGTGATACCGGATTTTCAGAAACGGTAACTGCCACTGTATAATCAAGAAATAATTTATACCATTGTTTTACATCCTCTTTATTTTCTGGTGAATAGCCAAAATCTCTAGCACGAGCACCAAATTCAAAATCGTAAGAAGAACTAAAGTGCCAAGACTCCAACGACGCACTTAATAAAGAAACGGCCAAGGTTACTCGATCTTCGGATTCGGATTCTAACAACTTGGTAATAACATTTAATCTTTGTAAAGGAGAGGCATGGGTACCAGATAGATAGATTTGAAACATTGATGTTAATAAACTTCTTATTGAATCGCTGTTTTCATTTGAGTTTTCCGACAATGCAAATTGGCACAGAAGATGCGTAGATCTTTCGAATAATTCCTGTTCATATGCTATTGATCTAAGAAGTCGTGTGAAATATCTAAAATGGTTATTTTTTCGAGTGAAAAATTCTCCAGCGTCTTTTTGATTAGCAACATTCTCAATCGTTGAGAGGATTAACGCAGGATCCACCGGAGCGATATTTCTATACAGAGTAATACCAAGTTCATTTAAATCTCTAATATCTCCTAAAATGCCTGTATCAGATAACCATTCACGTACAATCTCTTTTGCAGCAGTAGAATTATGAAGATAACCTAGTCGTCTTGAGAAGGAGGTTAATAACCTCACAGAACCACCACTTAGAAAAATTTTAGTGATGTCGTTATTCGGGATATTTTCCAATGCTCTGGTGGCCAGACGGTTTGCAACTGCGTGAGGTAAAACAGCTCTCCAATTACTTCTTTGTTGTACAAGATCACGACGTTTTAATTCACTAATATTTTCGTAAAGTTCTCGAACGCTCATTTCTAATAAAGAACCTAAAAGAGTAAGTTCAGTATTTTCGTCTTCTCCGGTTTTGCAATTGAATGAATACACAAGGGAACACACTTCTGCTACTTTTTGTAATTTACTGTCTGGTATATTTCGTTGAAAAAATAACCTTTCAAATAATTCTTGGTCTCTTAGTCTKGAAATATCCTCTCCTCTTTCAATTGTTCTTGCTAGGGCGATAGCAATACGTGCRTTTCCACCGGAGAATTGAGCTATTGTTCGTGCGCTTACTTGGCTAATTTGACTAAATCGTGCAAGCATAACCTTTTCAATTAATTCAACTGAAGCTGGTTCCAAGCGATATACGTCCGTCTCTTCAGGTTGATCTTCTCTGACATCATACTCTATTGTGATTAAACTAATAAGACTTCCGGCTGCCGAACATATCGAAGTCAATCGTCTATGTAAATCCGGTGGGCAATTATCAATAACAAGCACAATTGGCTTCTGGAGTGCGATCAACCTTTCTGTGAAATTTCTTGGATCTGGGAAAGGACTATCACTAACATCAGAGTAAATTACTTGAGATCGATTTAATGGCATAACACCGATTCGTTCATCAAATAAAGCCTGTATTAATCGAGTCTTACCCACTCCAGACAATCCCACTAAACGAACCGAGGACCTTGGATGACTAAGTGTATTCCTAAGTTCATTTATACCATCTACTATAGAAATACCTTCTGGACTTGTATTGTTAGCATTATATAATCGAACATGAGCATCAGTAATATATTCTTCTTTAATACCTTCGGGACAGTTAGCCCAATTATCGTATGCTTTCCATCCATGAATTGGCCTTCCGATTTTTTCTCGTACCCATAGAACAAGTGCAGGATGTGTACGAACCCATCCAGCTAGTCGTTCACGATCATAGAAGTCAATCTTGATCTTTGAAGAGTTTGCGTAATCAGATACTGCATGCTGCATCGCTGCTTTTCTGTTTCTTAATGATGAGTCTGATGTGGATCCTTGACTACTAACAATAATATAGGCACCATCGATATCCGCTAAATCTTTAATTACTTGTCTAAGTTCTCCGTCTGGACGCATTTCTGAGATAATTTCAGAACGAGGCATGTCAGGTTTTTTCACTTGAAATCCTGTGCCTGATCTTGGTATAAAGCTGTCACTATGTAAAGTAGCGGTTATCTCAACACGAACATCAAGCCCACCATCACTTGCGTTTTGGTGCCCGCCCCATGTAACCCCTGCGATAGGTAAACCAGCAGAACGTAACTCTGCTTCACAAAGAAGGCCAACAAGTGATCTGAGATCTGAATCGTTCAATTCTTTTATATCATTACCTGTAATTTCAAGCATAAAAATCCTCCTGTGAAKCTAAGTAATTTGGTATATCGTGCTGATTTGTTCTCAACGAATATCTAAAAATAAAAGCATTTGCAATCGCGTTTGAGTTTCTTGCATGTTGGACGATAAACGGAAACTGAGGGT
>NZ_JBFTPF010000111.1:0-12716 GCF_056398345.1 Paenibacillus sp. 01T442 | reverse complement strand
CACATAGATACGCAGAAGCAGACAAGCCCATGACAGATCATACCTAGGATCTCCTAATTGCCCGTTCGTCCAGTCGATCACCGTGTAGTGTCCATCCTCTTCTAGCATATTGCCAAGATTGAAATCCCCGTGTATGAGCCGGTCCATTCTCATATCCGCGGCGTCAACGAGATCGATCAGATTCTCCTTCATTACTGGAAATGCCTCGATCCCAGGGAAAAAATAAGTAATAAAATCATACTTAGCTAGTTCCATCCCCGCCAAATCATCTGGAGACAATCGATGAATGTCAGCTAGAACAGACGTTATCTTCTTGAAAATGCTCGGACTCACCTTCGTAACCGTCGTTCCGTGATATCGGGTCAGCAACACCGCATCCCCAGCTTCGGTTTGTCCATAACCGATCGGTACGGATACGCGGATTTTCTGATGAAGTAGAGCTTCCAGTAGGTGATATTGACGCGCGACGTCAGGTTTCGAACGTCGGTTCCACACTTTCAGTACAAATTGATTCTCTCCAAGTGTGATCTTTACCACTTCTGCCTCAAGTCCTGGCGAAAGTGGACTACACGTCAGTTCAGAGCCTGATTGAAACAAGTCGTTCAGAATTGGGTTTCTTTCCTTCCATTCAATACCGTTAAACATATCAATCATTGCATGTCCTGCTACCTTATCTTCACAATGTTTCATATCTCACCTCTGGTGATTTAACTTCTTCCAGAGAATTCAACATTTTGCTGTGTAATCCTGCCTGCTAAAGGAATGTGATTTAGAGTTTTGTTTGACTGAGTTGCGTTCTCCTATATAAAACTGCTACTGCCGCTGTAATAAGGATCATTCCCATAATAGCGKGTGCAGCATGACCAAGTGATACATAGATTTGACCTCCAACGATTGGCCCAATCATTCTTGCTAAAGCTTGAATAGATTGGCTACCGCCTTGAATCCTCCCTTGTTCACTCGCATCGACAGACTTGGAAAGCATCCCATTGAATGAAGGTCCAAAGATTGAATCACCAAAACCAAATATAAACATGCCAATGATAAAAAGAGGATAAAATGAGAATAATGCTGATAGCGCAATTAGACAGTAGCCTATAATCTCCGAAACCATGCCAAGAATGGCTATCTGTTTATCACTGCGTTTCATTAAAAGCTTTGGCATGACGAAACCTTGAGCAATGATGTCTTGGACGCCCATAATTGAAAACATAAGACCGATTAATACAGGCTTCCAACTGAAATTATCCAATGTAAATTGTGAAAATACGGCCTGTAAGGATCCGTTAGGTATCCAAAGTAAAAATGCTGAGATGAATAGCCTTTGTAAGTTTTTCATGGCAAGTATATTGGCAAGCTGTGTAAATGGATTCAGTTTGACAAGTGAAATCTCTTTCAATCTATTGATCTTATCAAGGCTCTCCGGCATAAAAAAGAATCCATAAACTACATTCAATAATGTTATGCATGCTCCAACAAACATGGGTGCAGAATAACCAAATTTGGCAAGCAATCCGCCTACAGTTGGGCCAATGACGGTACCTATACCTACAACCGCGCTCACCCACCCAAAGTATTTGGTTCTCTGTTCGGGAGGTATGATGTCTGCAAAATAAGCGAAGATCGTGCTAATGCTCCCTCCTGTTATACCTTCTATGATGCGCCCAACAAATAGCACCCATAGAGCTCCACCCATGCCAAAAACAAAGTAACCGATTGCGGAACCCGTGAGACATAGTAAGAGCAATGGACGACGGCCATATTTGTCGCTCAATACGCCTAGTATAGGCGCCGCGAAAAATACGCAAAGGGCATAAACAGATGTCAACAGCGTTACAATGATAGCTTGTTCTCCTGGACTGCTTGTATAAGGCTGCACTAAGAACGGGACGACAGGTGCTATGATACTGAAACCTATTCCGCAAAGAAACACAGAGATAAGACCGAATAGTAATGCGTGTTTATTTACGGTTTGAGTTGTGTTCTTTGTATTATGTGATCTAAAAATGGGCATGTAATTCCTCCTCGATAGTTTTAATTATGATTCCATGGAAACAAACTTATAGTATCGGACTATTGTTTCCTTGTCAACAAAAATACAACAATAAAAAAGCAGCCGTTCTCCAGAGAGCCCGACTGCATGTGGTTTAAGTGTCACTATTATCATTTATTCCGAGACGCTATCTATACCCATTTTCTTTATCTCTGCATCCAAATGACTATTGTACTTTTTCACGAAGCTAAGCACACTGTCAAATTGTTCCTCGGTTACTTGCTCAAATACAGCTTTATCCCGCTCTTGAAACTCTTTGTGCAGATCCGCATGGATATTATAAATTTCTTTTCCTTGTTGAGTAAGCTTAAAATAGATTTCTTTCTTATTATCCGACTTCTGGTAGCTTACAATAAGGCCTTTTTTTATAAGTTTCTGAGTTAATTTGCTTATAGCACCGCGCGTCATATAAAACGTTTCCGCAAGTTTTGTCACGTTGGAATCACTATTATTTTCGATGTATTCAATGCAATGTACTTCAGTTGATGTATACCCCTTAAGACTGTCTTCCATTTTATCCTTATTCAGCCAAACCATCTTGTTATACAAGTCTCTGAAACCCATGATGACCTGATCTTCTTTGTTCATGGCTTGTCCTCCCACCCGCTCTTGCATGAACCCTATAATAATAATTTTTGTTTCTATTTAAACAATATTAAATTAATTCATTAATAAACACAAATAAGAGCTTACCGCGAAGTAAGCCCTTCAACCCTCGTTCTACTATTCCTTTACAGCTCCCAGCATGATGCCAGATACAAAATATTTCTGTAAAAATGGATACACGATTAGCATAGGCACCATGGCTATAAAGACTTTGGCGGCATTGAGTGTCCTATTGGACAACTCAGATAGCTTTTTATACTGTTCAGGCGTGAGGTTTGTGCCGACCGGGATGTTAACAACCAACTGCTGGATATAGGTTTGGAGCGGATATTTATCGGAAGTGTTCATCAGCACTAGACCATTAAAGAACTCGTTCCAGTGATATACACTGATAAACAGCGCTACTGCCGCTAATACAGGAATGGAACAAGGAATATAGATCCGAAACAACGTTGCCCAAGGGCCGGCACCATCTACAATTGCTGCTTCACTAAGGTCTTTCGGGAGATTTCGAAAAAAATTCATAATCAAAATAACATTGAAGATCGGGACACCACCGCCGAGCACCAGCGCCCAAATCGAGTTAATCAAACCATAGTGTTGGATAGTGAGATACCATGGAATCAGACCACCATTGAAGACCATGCAAAAAACTAGTATCCACATGAACGTATTGCGCGCTGTAAAATCTTTCTTAGGTCTCGCCAGTGGATAGGCCATCAAAATACTTACAATCATAGAGAATGCGGTACCTAGCACGGTTCGTTGGATCGAAATCCAGAATGAGTTTAAGAAAAGATTATCGTTTATGATCTCTTTGTATGAGGCTAATGAGAAACCAATGKGATAGAGCGTAACCAATCCTGCGTTTGCTGCTGATTTATCAGAGATGGACACACAGAAGGTATACCATAGTGGATATATACAGCTAATCAGCAACAAGCCAAGGAGAATCACATTGACAATTTCGAAAGTACGTGATCCTAAAGTCGTATTTCTTACCATTGCAACACCCCCTTCTAAAACACCGTATAATCTGCATATCTGTACGCCAGGCGGTATGATATGACAATCAGCACGAAGCTGATGACAGACTTGAATAACCCTGCCGTTGTCGCTAGTGAGAATTGTAGATTCTGCAAACCCAGTCGATATACCCAAGTGTCTAAAATATCACCCGTTGAGTATACAAGCGGATTATAGAGATTATATACCTGATCGAAACCAGCATTCAGCACGTTACCGAGGCTTAGAACTCCCAGCAGCACGACCGTTGTCGTCAGTGCAGGAAGTGTAATATTCCTAATCATTTGCCAACGATTGGCTCCATCGATTGCTGCTGCTTCATACAGATTCATATTGACTCCTGTTAGTGCTGCAAGATAAATAATGGCATTGTAACCGAACTCTTTCCACACATCGGTGCCGATAACCAACTGACGAAATATACTTGCATCCGCCATAAAAAGCTTGGGATCCCCTCCAAACATTTCAATGACTGTGTTGACAACGCCGTAATACCCAAAAATACCGATAACAATCGTCGCCATAATGACCCAAGATAAAAAGTGCGGCAAATAAACGACCGTCTGAACGAACTTTTTGTAGCGCAAGTTGGTAAGTTCATTCAACAAAATCGCAAAAATCAATGGGATTACTAAATTAAATACAATTTTACCCACAGCGATAATAACGGTGTTCGTGATGACTGATTTGCTGTCATTCAGTTGAAACATGTAGTTGAAATTTTCCAACCCAACCCACTCGGAACCGAAAACACCCATTCCGGGATTATAATTTTGGAATGCCATCACGATGCCGAACATCGGCACAATACTGAATAGAATTAGCCAAATCATGCCTGGAAGCAGCATCAAATAATAATGCTTCTGAAAGCCCATTTTCCTCATCATGGTTGTCCCCCAATCTCAGTTGGCATTTTGAAAATTTGCAAAAGGCGTTGAGTCCACCAACGCCTTTTGCAAGTTTGTACATGTTATTTTTTTAGAAGTTCAGCTACTTCCGCTGTGATCTGATCCCCGCCCTGAGCCTTCCAATCTTTAACAAACTTATCAAAAGTATCGATGGACGCTTGGCCAAGGATGATTTTTAGTACAGTCTCATCCTCCATCTTTTTCAAGTTAGCCCATTTGGTCTCCATTGTCGGTGTTTGGTTATAGGTCACACTGAACACTTTTTTATTGATCGGAATTGTTGAGAATGAACGGTCGCCAATCATAAGCGAATATAGACGCTGGAAATCACCGAAGTTTGTCTTGTCGAAGTTGCCGACATTTAGATTATCGTAGGGCGGCTTAATGACGTTTTGTACTTTCTTCGCATCCGCATACATCAGCTTATACAAGCTGTTAGGTACATTGTAATCTTCCGGTTTCTTCTGCCCGTTCAGTACTTTGAGTAACTCGGTATATTCATACTCGGTTTCATTAGCTGCCGCCATTACGTTGCGAAGTGGGTACCAGGCCACATTGACGGATAAATTGAACGTAGCCTCATCGCGAACAAGCGCGTTATTCATTATGAGAATAGCTTTGACCACGTCTGGTTTTGCGTTTTTACTAATGAGCGTATACGTACTGCCTGTTGTCTTCATATGGGTGTTCCATTTGCCATCATCGGTATATACAGGATAGGCTTGCCAATTGGCATTCGGGTCGTTTTTGAAGGAATCGCCATTTCCGTATCCCCCATTCCACCACGGACCAAAGAATATCCCCGCTTTGTTCGCATTGATTGGATCCCCTACGTTATCACGTGTCCCAACTTCTGGGTCAATGAGCCCCTTCTTATACCAATCAGCCAGTAAAGCAAGTGTCTTCTTCGTATTGTCCGTAGTTGTTCCATAGGTGACCGATCCATTGCCATTATCCAGCCAATAGCCCGGATATGCATCCAAAGCGCCAAATAACGGATCGAATCCACCCATGTTGTTGGACGAAACGAGGAAAGTAGCGTAGGGGAACGTATTCTTTGACGGACCTGCAATACCAATTGTTTTATCTCCGCCAAGCTTGCTATCAATGAAAGCTTTAGCTGTTTTCTCAACGTCTGCAACTGTCTTAGGCACCGGCATATTCAGTTTATCGAGCCAGTCCTTGCGAATCCACATGATGTGAACCCCATCGGTATCCACGGTGATATTGGGGAGTGATGTCATTTTGCCTTTGAAGCTTGCGTTTTCCAACGCACGTCCTTGTGTGCTGGCCATAATTTCCTTTACTTGCGAAGAAGCATACTGGTTGAACGAATCGGTGATATCGTACAGTAATCCCGAACTGGCGGCTTTTGTCATAAAGGAACGGTCATCAACGACCATACCGTCCGGAAGTTTGGCCGATGCAATGGATAGGCTAACCTTCTGCTTATAGTCATTGCCAGTTGCTGCTGTCCAGTCAACAATAATGTTGATATTGTACTTCTCCTTCAGATAGCGGGTATATTGGTTATTACCTACACTGTCACCTTGCGGCAACGTTTTGTCTGTTGGGTCTACAACCATACCGATATGAACGTCGACGGGAGACGGAAATCTGGCAAATGCTACATCATCCCCAGTTGTTGGTGTTGAACTTGTCGTTGAAGGCGCTTTCACTTCTGGTGATGCGGAAGCTTTCACATCTGATGTTGATGGGGTGGTCGTCTCCTTTGTTTCATTTGGAGACGTACAAGCTGCCAAGCTTGAAACCAGAAATGTTGTCAGGAGCACGCTTACAAGTTTTCTTTTCAACTTAATCCCTCCCTTATATCCTTTCACCATTATTATACATACAAGGTTTAGATAAAAAGTCTGAAGGATGTCTCGTGTTTAGGATGAACTCATGGATTCAGGGGGGGGATTTGTTCGACATTCAGTGATCAATTCTCCCTATGGCATTGAATTGTGCCCGAAATTCCGATGGAAGCAACCGCGTCTGCTCGTAAAAAATTTGTGAAAAATACTTGGAGTCGCCATAACCGACAGCATTGGCAATCCATGTCACTGGCCGATTTGTTTCGCATAAAAGCCGCTCAGCCGCACGGATCCGCTCTTGCCGGAGATAGTCGTTGAACGTTGAGCCTGTTGACTTTTTAAAACATTGGCAAAAATAGCTCCGACTCATATTCACATGTTCGGCCACATCTTCTGCATGCAGCGTTTCGGCTGTATGCTGGTGAATGAAAACAACCGCCTTGAGCATGCAAATCATCGTTTTCGTTAAATCTGTTGACTTGCTTACTTGCGAATAGATTAAAATTCGGTAGCGGCGAATCCATTCCACCGCTGTCCGGATGTCATCGATTTCAGACCAGAACCCCGTATCTAGCTGAGCGGCGATCTCGACTTGTGAGATCACTCGCATGAATAACCCCTCTAGACGGCGAACTGAACGATTCGACTCTATCGTTTGCGTGCATAAAGATTGGAAAACAGCCTCATTATACAACCAATATAGAGAGTGCCAATCTTGTTCGAGCTTGCGCCATTGCTCATCTTCTCGGAAACTGTTCTCATTCTCAACACGATTCGTTTGAACAGACACCGTTGTCGTGGATGCGGTTTTACCTGTGTGCTGTGGAAATTCGTCAGCCAGTTTATGCCGAATTCGGCCCAGAATTTGCTCGTCATCTTCTAACTCTAAGCGAACTTTCGAAATATAATCGAGAACGCCCAACCGGTAAGCTGCTTGCACAGTCTCAAAATCTTCATGAAAAGTAAGCATCACAGAACGCAAACTCGGGTGTTTGATTCGTGCAGCTTGTATCAGCTCTATTCCTGACATCACAGGCATAGAGATGTCGACAAACATGAGATCCACGGCATGCTGGTCCAGAAATTCCAAGGCTTTTGCACCATTCGCAGCTTCTCCAGCTACCTGCATACCATGTTCAGACCATGGCATGATGGAAATTAGTCCTTTTCGCGCGAGTTTATCATCATCGACAATTAAAACACGGATCATATCTGTTTCTCCTTTCAATAGGGGAGATACATGATAACGGTTGTACCCTGATTCGGAGTACTGTCAATTTGCAGACGTGCTMTATCACCATAGAAGGATTCCAACATCGACCGCACATATCGTAGACCGATCCCCCTGCCTCCCTGCTGTTGATCAGGTGATTCACGCTGTAGGAGCGCAAGCGTCTCCTCGCTAAGTCCTTTGCCATCATCGCGAATCATGATTTGGATGACACCAGCGATTTCGTCTGGCTGAATGCGCACCTCCAGCTTGCCGTGTTCATCAAGCCCATGACAGACGGCATTCTCTACAACCGGTTGAAGGATAAATCTGGCGACAGGACTGTCGAGATAGTCTCCGTCAGGAATATCCAAATTCACTTGGAAATCATAGCGCTTCTGCTGCAGTTCAAGATAGGCGCGCATGACCTTGGTTTCTGTGCGGAGCGTTGCCGTTTCCTGGGTCTTCCCTAAATTGTAACTAAGCAAAAAAATCAACGTGGATACAAACTTGTCGATTTCAGGCTGCCGATGCATAATAGCCAGCCAACGTACGGAATTAAGCGTATTCATTAGAAAATGCGGGTTAATCTGATAAGCGAGCTTTTCTATTTCCAACTGATGCCGTCGTTTCTCCTTGTGTTCCACATCGATAATCAATTGCTGAATTTGTTGCTTCATTTTATTAAACTGATCAAATAGCTTGTCAAATTCGGAAATGCCTGTTCGATATTGCATTGCGCCCATGTGACCTCTTCCGAGTGCCACCATTTCCGATTCGAATACGCGCAAGGGCCTGTTAATCAGTCGCAGCAACAGCAAAGCGATCGATAAAAGAATGATAAGAGCGATGCCTAATATTAACAACATATGATTTTTCCATGTGTAAAATTCGTGGTTATAGCTCTCTACAGGTAGCATTAGTGCGATATGATAACCGTAATCGCTAACTAGCTGATCCCATATGTATCCTTCTGTCACACCAGAACTTCCTCCCAGAACTAAGTTCTGGCCGGGTGAAAAAACACTTGGATTGCTGCTGTACTTCACCCTCTCGTCTTGATCACTCAACACTAGTACATACGGTAAATTTAGACTGGATGAAAGTTTACTAATGTCAGTCGCCAGTTCAGACTTGGCTTCGACATAAATCACTTGCTTCGTTCCATCGGAAAAAGTGATTTCTCTCGTCACCGAAACGACCTGATCATCGCTGAACCTGCAAAGTGACAAATGTGGCGATTGATAGTTGATACTCTCGTTGCCAGACACATTAGGCAGAGATTGCATCCTGAAATCTTCACGCAATGGCAGATTTGAATAAAGAGGGCGCTTCTCCTCTGGGTTATAATACATCACTAGTTCCATTGCTGGGTTAGAGAATGAGATCAGTCCGATATTATTTGATACACTTAGTGAAAGTTGAAGTCTATTATAGAGATCGTCTGTGGAGAAATAGGTATCCATGAGGTTGCCGACATTGCCTTGAGGAGTCATTTGCTGTGTTACCTGGAGTAGATTGTAATATACTTGCGTGAGTTTCATAGATTGCTGGTACAAATCGAAGGCCATGTTTGTTTTGATTTTGTTTTGCTGCATTGTGTCAATCGCATTGTACGAGACCGCTGCCATTAAAATGGAACATCCCAAAAAGCTCGATATCAGCGTTGCGACTATTCGTTTCCTAAGCGAAGTGCTGCCCACGTTCACCACCCCATAGTTGAACTACCTTTAGTAAGTTAAATCACCAAATACGTCCTTAGGATTCATCGTTATGAGTATTCGATACGAATTGTATATCTCCTTCTAATCAATTCTCGTTATAAAAACGATGCCCCCACAAAGGGCATCGTTTTTAACTGCCTATATAATTTCAATATACCCTTCTGTTCCATTCACGCGAATTCGTTGCCCATCTTTAATCAGTTTGGTTGCATGTTCCACCCCAACAACAGCTGGCAAGCCATATTCACGCGCGATAACGGCGCCATGCGTCATCAATCCACCAACTTCGGTGACGAGTCCTTTAATGGATACAAACAACGGTGTCCAGCCTGGATCAGTAAAGGACGTGACTAATATGTCCCCTTCTTCTATATTTGCATCTTCCATATTTAAAATGACACGTGCACGTCCTTCGATTACGCCTGAAGAAACAGGTAATCCAACTATCGCATCAGCGGGGAGATTTTCTCGGTTGTATGTACCCGAAATGATTTCACCATCTGACGTAATAACACGCGGTGGCGTTAGTTTTTCATATAATTTGTACTCGGCTTTACGTTTGCTGATGATCTGATAATCCAGTTTGTTTGTGCGTACGACTTCGTGAAGCTCTTCAAAAAAGAGATAAAAGATATCTTCTTTTTCAAGAATGACTCCTGCTTGTACGAGCTGTTCGGCTTCTTTCAGTAAAGCCTGCTTATACAAGAAATAACGGCTAACCCAACCGTATTTGGGATATTCACGATAACCGATGAAATTCCGAATGCGGCGGATCATTCGTTTTGTCTCTTCAGCTTTTTGTTCACCATCCGGCAATTGGCGTATTCGAGCTAATAACTCTTGTTCTTTTTCCAAAGCTTCCTGGTGCCCTTGTTCAAATATTCGATGACCTTCATTAGGCTCAAAAGCTTTGATGTTACCCAGAATCATGGGAACCAGTGTAATTGGTTTTTCACTCCAACGCGTTTTAGAAATATCGATTTCTCCGGCGCATCGCATACCATATTTATGGAGATACGCATAGATTGCGTCATGAGCTTCCTGTCCACCCTCGAACTTAACCAGTTCATCCAAGAAGTTATCATCTTTCACATGCTGTAAATAAGCAATGACGTCCGGATAAGGGCGAATCACATCTGCAACACCCATTAATGCCAGACCCATTTCTGAAGTAATATTGTAGGGTACCGATTGAGAAAGTGTATCTGCTGCGTTTTTTTCACCTAACCACTCGTTCATTTTTTCATTGATCCATAATGAAGCATTTATGGCAGTCATAAACACAGCCGTACTTAGTGGGTCAAATAAGATCTTCTTTAATTGCTGGATATCTTCCAGAATATAATCAACGACATGGAATCCTGATTTCGTCTGGATGTTTTGTTTTAACTCTTCTACCGATGCGCGATTACTCTGAATCAAATCAGAAACGATGTTCGGATTGTTTTCAATTTGTTCCAGCATATCTGTATGACTTCTGCCTGGCATTGGTGGTGCTGTTGGATCATTTGGTAATAGTTTTATAAAATCTCGCTCTATGATGGTCATGAGTGCGCCTTTTATGAGCGGATCGGATCCGATGGTAGTTAATAAAGCTTCCCGACCAACAGGTGTAGCTAGCCTAGGTGCAACATCAATAAACAACCTCCCGCCAGCTTTACGCATAGGTGCAGGAGTAATTAACAGGTAGAAAGACAATCCCAGTGGTTTTATGGGATCTGTCATCATTTGTTGATGACCGACAGATAGATAGACGTGATTTTCTTGATCATTCGCTTCAGGGATCGGGTATAACGTCGTGATCGGCCTACTCTGGACAATATAAAATGTATCATCAGCCAAACACCATTCAATATCTTGTGGGTTGCCAAAATAAGTTTCGATCTGTCTTCCAATAAGAGCTAGCTGTAAAATTTGTTGATCCGTAAGTGTTTGAGATATTTGCTGATCAGGGTCGAGCTGCTTGGTTTCTGTTCCGCCTTCTTTTCTTCCGTAGATGGCCAATTTTTTGGTTGCTATCCGCTTATTGACGATTCCCCCATCTTGTACGGAATAACCATCGGCAGAGACCAACCCTGAGACCAACGCTTCTCCCAGGCCATAACTGGCATCTATGGATAGCCTCTTTCGATTAGACGTTATGGGATCCGCGGTAAACATAATCCCTGAAGCCTGCKGGAAAACCATTCGTTGAACGATAACGGCAAGATATACTTGACTGTGGTCAAATCCATTTTGCATCCGATAAATGACCGCGCGATCCGTAAATAAAGAGGCCCAACATAGGCTAATATGCTGTAAGATGGCATCGATGCCGATAATATTTAGATAGGTGTCTTGTTGACCAGCAAAAGAGGCATGTGGTAAATCTTCTGCGGTCGCACTAGAACGCACGGCATACGCATGTTCATCACCGAACTGGGAAAGATAGTCAGTAACTGCTGTGACAACATCAGATGGAATTTCTAAGTCCTTGATGATCTGTCGAATTTGTTTACTGATTTCACCAATTTGATCACGATCATCTACTTTTAGTGTAGTTAAGCGATCCAACAAAGCATGATACGATTCGTTTTGACCGAGAGCTCTTTGATACCCAACTGTTGTAACAGCGAATCCCTCTGGGACTTGCAGACCTTCAATTTTAAATAGTTCTCCTAAATTCAAACCTTTTCCGCCAACGAGTGAAAGCTGCGTTTTTTCCATTTCCTGAAACCCGAGAACCAAAAAACTCATTCAAGATCTCTCCTAACCATAGAGTGATAAAAAACATTTGACAAGTGTTTTACCGGCATGTTACACTTAGAGTGTAGGATGTAATAATTATGTTCATGAAAGTAAATAAAGTCGTAAACCGATTATATCATCGTGTCTGTATATATGCAATATGAAAGAACCTGAGCAATTTGCTCAGGTTTTTTTGTTTCCTCGCGCTTCTCTGATAATCGCTTCCTATCACTTCCGAAACTAGGCATGCATAGAATAATGCTTAGGAGGCGAAACTTATGCCAAACTATCGGATTATCGTCGATTTATCCGACCGTAATCTGTATTTGCTTGATGGAAATACGGTTACTCGCTCATTCCCGGTTGGAATCGGCAAAATGGTTACAAAAACACCTAATGGCGAATATACGATCATTAATAAACAACCTAACCCCGGAGGTCCATTCGGAGCCTTTTGGTTGGGCCTATCTAAACCACACTACGGCATCCACGGAACCAATGATCCTTCTTCGATCGGAAGGGAAGTTAGTCACGGTTGCATCCGAATGTACAACGAGGATGTGCTTCAGCTCGCTCAGCTCGTTCCCATTCATACTCGTGTTACGATTCGTCCATAATCTTATGCTGCTCTATACTGGTCACTCC
>NZ_JBFTPF010000110.1:0-13249 GCF_056398345.1 Paenibacillus sp. 01T442 | reverse complement strand
CTTGCAAGCTCTTAAAGATAAGCACTATAATGTGGTTTCCATCGAGGACTACGCTTGTTTCCATGCACATCGGACGCCATTACCACCGAACGCGGTGGTGATTACGTTTGATGATGGCTACCGATCATTTTATGATAAAGCCTATCCTCTGCTGAAGCAGATGGGATATACGGCGACGAATTTCCTTATCCTGAGCGATATAGACTCCGATAATCCATCTTTGCCTTTTCTGACCTGGAGTCAAATTATTGAAATGAGACGTGATGGCTATAGCTTTTACTCACATACCTATGATCTGCATCAGAAAAAACGGGATGAGTCTGGTAACCTAGTTCCTCCACTGTCGAATCGAATCTGGTTGCCTAAAGAGAAAAGATCGGAGACGGAAGAAGAGAGAAAGCAGCGCGTGAGAGAAGATTTGTTGGTAGGTGAGTTGTTTCTGAAGACAAAGCTTCACAATCAGTTCTCATTTCTCTGTTTCCCGTTAGGGGAATATAATCAGTCAGTAGTTGAGGAAGCGAAACTGCAAGGATTTTCTTTGTTTTTTACGACGAAAGAAGACATTAACACAGGGAACAGTGAGGAAATTTCACGCATAAGTGCAGGCATGCCCTATGTCTCTTCCGATATTTTACTTAAAAAGATGCAAGTGTACGATCAGAAATAGTCTGTAAATATGTCAGGTTTCATCACTCGTTTATTATCAAATAAACTTTTTGTTTAATCCTGTCGATAATTATGTTATATTATCTAACATATAAAAGTTTTCTAGGGTTCCGCGGCCTAACCGCCGGTCAGGTCCGAGAGAAAACACACAGCACGCTGTGTTCACGGAGGGATAAAAGCCCGGGAGGTTATCGATTCTGATACCTTTCGGGCTTTTATATTATCTTTGGATAAAGTGACTTATTGGAGGGGTTCAGATGACGATTAGAAGAAAGCTTTTGTTAGGATTTGGAATTATTGTTGGGTTATTTTTAATTTCGCTTTCCATTCTATATGCGTCACTTCGTCAGACGTCTTCCTCATTTGAACGATTTGCGCATGATGACGTGCATTTACTTAACCTGGCTAATCAAATACGATACGAAGATATCCGGTTAACGGATTCGGTTAGAGKGATCATTATTGATCCTGGAAACAAATCAGAAAGTGAAACTTATAACAATTATGCGGTACAAATCGATAATCACATCAAAGAAACGGTCAGTCTCCTACAGACAGAAGAAGAGAAACAAATCTTCCGTGATTTGGATGCAGGTAATGTGAAATTGGTTGAGTTGGAAACCAAAATGATGGAACTCGCAGCTAGCGACAAAGCCCAGACGTTACGAATTTTTGCAGGTGACTATGCGAAGCTTCGGATACACTTTGCTGAATTATTAAACCGATTTCAACACATGCAGGAGCAGCATATTGAGGAACGTTCCCTTCAAACGGCTACGCTCGTGAAGCAACGATCAGCAATTGCTCTGGTGGTGCTTGCATGTTCTATTTTAGCTGCGGTACTTATCGCATTAGGAGTAACCAGGCATATCCTTTCTCGGGTGCGCCAAGTGAAATCGAAGCTGGACGAGCTGTCTGGAAGCTCAGGTGATTTACGTGAACGAATTCAAATCCAAGGCAAGGTGAAATTGCTCAGTTAGCGCAATCTTTTAATAAGATGATGGATATGATTCAAGGACTCATTCATCAAGTCAAGGAATCAGCCGACAGAGTTAACCTAGCTACAAAGTATCTAGTCTCGTCTTCCGAACAAACATCGAAGATTACACGTGATATTGATCAGAAAGCCGTGGATATGGCGGAAGGGGCGAATTCGCAAGCCAAAGGGATCGAAGAGAGCTCGTTTGCCATGGGGGAAATTGCCTCAGACATCCAACGAGTAGCTGATCATATGTCGACGATGGCCATGCAATCGGAACAATCCGTTTTACTAGCAACGATGGGGAGTAATTCTATTGAATCTGCAGTAGCTGGTATGTATGCACTTACAGAATCGGTTCGGCACGCGAATCAAGCTGTAAAGAAAGTAAATGCGAAATCACAAGCCATCTATCAGGTGATTGCATGGATGCGAGAGGTGGCAGATCAGACGAATTTGTTGGCACTTAATGCTGCTATAGAAGCTGCCCATGCTGGAGAGTACGGTAGAGGCTTCGCTGTTGTAGCTGACGAGGTTAGAAAGCTTGCAAGTCAGAGCTCACAATCGGCTGAGCATATCACGCAGTTGATTGGGCAAATTCAAGCGGACTTAACGGAGGCAGATGTTGCAATGGATCAAGGAGGGGTAGAGGTTGGTGTGGGTCTAGCCAGCATGGAGCATGCGGGTGACATGTTTGTGAAAATTCGAAATGATATCCAGCTCATCTTTCAAAATACACTGGAAGTGTCCGGCGTGTCGCAACAGATGGCCGCGGGCTCAGAGCAAATCTATGCATCATTCAGCGAAGCAGCTGATATTAGTAAGCACACCGGGAGAGACACGAAATTTGTGTCTGATATGGTGCAAAAACAATTAGAAACAGTAGAAATCGCAACAGAACATGCAGCAACACTATCCCAGGTTGCGAATGAATTGCATACACAGATTCAACGTTTTCATATTTAAATAAAGAATACGAGCTAACGCTTATTGCGTTTGCTCGTTTTTTATACCCGATTGTAAAGCAAGATTGTTCCAAGCAGGAGTCACGTCTTTTTCTGTTGAATACAAGGAAGTATCGGATACGTGCTTAATTTCAAATTATGGAGTGTGATTGCGATGCTAATAGCACTAAATGAATTGCAATTTTATAAAAACTTTGATGAACTTGCTCAAGATATTCTAGAGATGGCAAAAGAAACGATGCCTGACCGTTTAATTTATTTGACTAATTTTACAAAGAAACAGCAAATCATATTAAAACTTTCCGAATCTAACGAAAATATCGGTATTCATGAGGGTATGGTTATTGAGATTAACGAGACGGTTTGTAACCGTATTGATTTTGAAAACAATGCACCTTTAGTATTCGAAGATATGAGTAAAGAAGCGAACTTAGATGATTTAAGACAAGCGCTTGTTGGGGCTAATATAAATTCCTATTTAGGGATTCCTATTCTACTGTCGAATGGAGATGCATTTGGGACTTTGTGTGCGGTTCATACAAATGCCAAAAAAATCAACAAGAAGAGCATAATCATGCTCCAAAGAATAGCTAAGCTATTCTCCTATTACTTAGATTTGGAACGACTTGCTTATAGGGATTCTTTGACGGGACTCTACAATCGCCAGTTTCTTTATAAATATTTCGAAGAAAGCTCCACCACTGGAGGCGCTCTGTTGTTTCTAGATTTGGATGGTTTTAAGAAGATAAATGACTTGTATGGTCATGAAACTGGAGATTTAGTGTTGAGGGAAGTCGCATTAAGACTTGAGAATTTCGTACAGCTGCATCATGGTTTTGCGGTTAGATTAGGGGGAGATGAATTCATTATTAATTTGATTGGTCTCACTAGCCGCGAAGAAACTAGTAAACTAGCTGATTATTTACTTACACGTTTATCATGTTGGGATACCCAGTTAGAAGCATTCAATTTATCAGTTAGCATTGGCATTGTGTTATATCCGTCAAATGCAAACAGCATGTTAAAAATTTTACTTAAAAATGCGGATAATGCCTTATATCGGGCTAAAGCAAACGAAAAGAACGGATACCAATTTTTCTAAAAGGGTAGGTCACACTTTTCTGTGTCTTTTTCCATAAATATGTGTAATTACTACTATTTCACGCAGTGTAAGATATATGCTATAATTCACGGAGTCATAATACCGACTTACAACCACCGTTGGTTGTAGGTCTTTTTTTCAGGAATGTGCTAGATATCGCAAAACAACTTAGGCGTATGCGGAAATTATCAAACAATTGTGATATTGAAAGTAGGTTCATTTATGAATTTTATTCTAATGGCTGCTATGTCTTTGGTACCCTTGTTTTTAGGTATGTCGTGCAAAATGCTGTTTAAAACGAAACTAACCAACGCCATGGTACTTTTCATGTTCTTCATGAGTATATGGCAATTAGATGTCAGTGTGTTATATAGCATTGACGTGATTAAAATCGATACGATCTTATTTCTGTTTCAACTCTTGCGAATTGGGTCGATCATGCTGCCTCCTGCATTTTTGTATGTTGGTTATATCTCTTTAAAACATCTATCCAAAGATGAAGCGAAATGGATGAATCTAATCATAAATAAGTATACCCTTACCGCATATGGGTTGTGGTCTGTATTTATTTATATCATCAATTGGACAGATCTAGGTGTACTAGGTTTAAAATCGATCCAAGGTATCGGGAACCAGATTACTGTCTTATACCCGATCTATGGTGAATGGGGAAGCTTATTTGTTAACCACATTAAATTGTTAGTCGTAAGTATTCTTTTAACATTAGTCGCAAGTAGAAAAGTAACGGATAAATATGTGAGAAATTTCCTAACTTTATTTAGTCTTACTTTCCTATTAACGTATATGATCGGCGTATTGAATTTACAAGCAGGCACTTTCATATATTCAAGCCAAATTGCGGTCATGATGTTTTCTATCATTATCTTCTTTATTTTTGTACATATGAGTACAAGAATGATAAGAGACACCTCGCAAATTTTGAAAAGGAAAGAGAAAGAAGAACAAATTGAAATATCGACTTCGGGACTCATTCATGAAATTAATAATCCGCTTACGGTTGTGAAAGGATATTCCGACCTCTTGTCACGAAATGAGCAGTTGGATGGCAGTGCCAAAGGGATGGTAAGTCATATTGGGATTGCTGGCGACCATATGAACAGCATTCTTACGAATTATAATCATTTTATTAAAAGTGGCAAAATCGAAACGGAAGAAGCTGACATTCTGGATGTCCTTAAAGAATCCATTGCCTTGACTTCCATACAAACGAAAGAAAAGAATGTAAGCATCGAATGCAATCAACATAAAAGTATCATCGTTTCGATAGATCGAGATAAAGTCAGACAAGTCTTCATCAATTTAATCAATAATAGTATTGATGCGATGGAGAAGTCAGCTCGTAAAGTTCTCAAGATTGACTACTATACGAAGAACAATGAGGTTCATATTCTATTAACTGATACTGGCTCTGGTATTCATCCAGATGAATGGGAGCACATTTTCACACCTTTTCATACAACTAAGAAAACAGGTATGGGACTAGGCTTGTCGATTTCGCAACGCATCATCAACTCCCATGGCGGTTATATTGAAATCGTAAATAGTTCGGAAGAAGGTACGGAACTGAAGGTGATCATGCCACTCTGGTCCGAATAACATTGAAATACAACGTAATTCATAACCAAAAAGCTTAGTCTACGGGACATTTGACATTCCCTCACAGACTAAGCTTTTTATTATTGACTAACAGCGATTCGTTCTTCCCTCGAGTCTTCCTGCATAAGAGGTTTGCTCTTCGATCTATATACGCCAAGCATTAAACCTGTTCCTAGTGCCGTGCACTCGAGTGGATGTTCAGCGATATGAACGGCAACTCCAGTATCAGCACGAATACGTTCATCAATTCCTTCCAGCAACGCGCCGCCACCACAGAGCAATATGCCTTGTTCCATAACATCGCCTGCCAGTTCTGGCGGACAAAGCTCTAACGTTGCTCGAATTGCTTCGATCAAGGCATCCAAGAACTCATTAACTACCGTGAATATTTCACTTGAAACCAATCGAATAGATCGGGGTAAACCAAGTACCAAATCACGTCCACGGATCTCTATCGAGCGTTCCTCCGTTGAAAGGATAGCAGTTCCGATTTGCATTTTAATTTGCTCTGCGGTGCGTTCACCGATTTCCATGTTATATTGACGTTTCACATAATCCATAATATCGCGATCGATCGAAAGGCCACCTCGGTTGATCGTATGACTTGCGACGATACCACCAAGTGACAATACGGCTACCTGACAAGTCCCCCCACCAATATCGAGAACTAAGTGACCAATGGGTTCGTCGAGCATAAGTCCAGCTCCAAGTGCCGCTGCAATGGGTTCCTCGATAGCAATTGCTTTTTTGGCACCACGATGAACGATGGTTTCCTCAATCGCTCGTTTTTGGACATTCGTAATACCGCACGGCACTGTAATGTAAATTTGCGAACTACGAAGAAATGAGGGTCTTCCTTGAATTTTTTTTATAAAATGGTTCAGCATCGAGCTGGTCTTGTCAAAATTTGCAATGACACCATGTATTAAAGGATACGTGATATCCACATGCGCGGGGGCTCGTCCAATCATCGCTTGCGCTTCTGATCCTGCAGCTAATAATTCACCTGTATGTTGATCAAATGCGACGACGGAAGGTTCATTTAGCACAATACCTTTACCTTTTTCAAAAATAACTGTGTTGGACGTACCTAAATCAATCCCAAATAACTTATCGAACTGTTTGAACATTACTTGTTTCCTCCTTTGAATTGTAATCAGGCATAGTGGGGAGGTGGCATTCACGTCTGTATAGTATTCTTGTTCATTTGCAGTTTTAAGGGGGCTGATGACAAAGGAAATATTTATAAGACGACGAATTGTTAACTAATCCAACTAGAAGGAAATCTTCCAAACGAAGGTGATTGTATGAAAACAACGATATATATGGTTCGACATGGCCTTGCTCCGTTTTCGCTAGAACATGAATTACAAGGTGGAGCTAGTCTCTCGGATAAAGGGAAATCAGACGCAAAAAGAGTCGCTGAGTTGTTAAAAAATGAAGACATTGATGTTATTGTATCGAGTGCGTACCATCGAGCGAAAGAAACAGTGTCTCCGCTTGCTGAAATCCTAGAGAAAGAGATTATGCTCTACAATGAACTCATTGAAAGACCCATTGCGAGCTTGAATTATCCAGTCGCTGAAGAGGAGCTTATCAATGGAATTGAACGATCCTTTACCGATATGGATTATTGCATGCCGGAAGGCGAGACAACACGACAAGCACAGGAGAGAGCGATTCCCGTCATCTTGCAATTGCTATCAGAGAATGAAGGTAAGAAATTGGTCATCGGCACTCATGGAAATATCATGACAATTATATTGAACTATTTTGACGACAAGTATGGATTTCAATTTTGGAAGCAAACAAGTAAACCTGATATTTATAAGCTCGAGTTTGAAGAAAATAAATTGCACCATGTTGAGCGGTTATGGTCAGATAGTGAATTTAATGGATGAAGGGGAATTAGAGAGAAATGGAGATCCAGAGGATAAAGGAGCGTCGGATACAATTGATTCGTGAAGCAGAAAAAACAGATCGAGATCAATTATTCGGACTCTATCGAATGTTAGTTCCTACTAGCAAGAAAATGAAAGTGTTTGAAGAACAAATCGAAAAAATCAGAATGGATCCTACAAATTTTTTATTCGTTTATGAGGAAGAAGGAGAACTTTYAGGAACACTCACATTAAACATTTGTCTTCAAGCCCTACATGGCTTAAGACCCTATGGCTTGGTTGAAAATATAATTGTTCATGAAAATCATCGTGGTAAGCATATTGGCAGTGCACTTTTACAACATGTTGAAGCGTACTGTGTATCCATAGATTGCCATAAAATAATGCTACTTAGTAACGCTAAGCGTGAGAGAGCTCACATATTTTTCGAAAGGGAAGGTTATAACGGATCAGTTAGCAAAGGATTCAAAAAATATTTATAAACTAATAAGTAATAAAAAAGATTTTGTTCCGAAAAGGAAAGGGGGATGCCTGTGGTACAAGAAGTTGTCATCGAAGCTTATAATCTGGATTGGATCCGAGAATTCGAAAATGAAAAAAAGAAGATATCTCAAGTTTTACCGAGCAATGCCATTCAAATCGAGCATATCGGAAGCACCTCGATCATGGGGATGCCTTCCAAGCCAATTCTAGATATCGCAGTAGGTGTGAAGAATCTCGACGATGCTGACATGTTTATTGAACCATTAAGTACACTTGGCTATGAATATGTTCCTAAAATGGATTTTCCCAATCGTAGGTTTTTTCGGAAGGGAGAGCGGAAGAAGGGTACACATCACCTTCATGTTTATGAACAAAGCAGTGACGAATGGAACAATAACCTCCTCTTCCGTAATTATCTAAGAAGCCATCCAAAGCAAGCAGAAGCGTATGCCGAGCTTAAAAAGCACCTTGCTTCCATATATGTTGAAGATAGAGCTACGTATACGCAAATGAAAGCACCTTTCATTCAATCGATTATTGAATTAGCCCAAAGGAGTTGATTTCATATGCCTGTTTATAATGCCGCTTGTGATGTAAATAATCCACAAAAAGGCCAACTGTTGGCCGATATAAGACAGTGGTCATGGGATGATGTTCCGGACATTTGAAGGAACCTGGACGCTGAGCCTTCATCAACCTTTTCAAATGCCCAAATCAAGATGTAAATTGTTCGAATTGGTAGATACTGGAGATAGCTTCCAAGTGGTTCGCCAATTAGATTAATACAAAGGAGATAGCGTTATGATGAAACTACGCTGTGCAATATTAGATGATTACCAGCAAGTAGCGTTGACATCTGCGGATTGGTCGCAGATTTTGGATAAGGTGGAGGTCAAGCGGATCGATCGGCATATCGACCAAATCGACGAGTTGGTTGAACTGATCGCAGACTGCGAGATTATCGTCATTATGCGTAAAAGGACGCCATTCCGCGCGTCATTACTTGCAAAGCTTCCTAAACTGAAGTTGCTCATCACGACTGGGATGCGCAATGCTTCTGTCGATATGGCCGCGGCTGCGTCGCAAGGCATTGTGGTATGCGGCACGGGAGGAGCAGGTAATGCAACAGCCGAACTCACGTGGGCGCTGTTATTAGGCCTTGCTCGTAAAATTGTCACGGAACACAATGCGGTTCGCAATGGTCAATGGCAAAGCACGGTTGGCTCGGACTTGTACGGCAAGACGCTTGGTGTCATTGGACTTGGTAACCTAGGTACGAAGATTGCCAAATTTGGCCACGCATTTGGCATGGATGTGATGGCATGGAGTCAGAATTTAACGAAAGAGCGGGCCGACGAGGTCGGTGTGCGACTTGCAGCTACTAAAGAGGAGCTGATGGCGAACAGTGATTTTGTGTCGATTCATCTTGTTCTAAGTGACCGGACAAGAGGGTTGATTCAAGCGGAAGATCTTAAGCGAATGAGGTCTTCGGCCTATTTGATCAACACGTCACGAGCTCCGATCGTAGATCAAGCTGCACTTGCAGAAGCCTTGCAAGACGGATGGATCGCTGGAGCGGCTGTTGATGTGTTCGAAGTGGAACCTTTGCCTAAGGACGATATCTATCGGACACTTCCGAATCTACTCACGACACCGCACATTGGCTATGTAGCGAAAGCGAATTATGAAGCCTTTTACAAACAAGTGGTTGAAGATATTGAAGCCTATTTATCCGGAGTACCGGTTAGAAGATTGAATTAATTAATCACATTAACTATCGTGGGCAGAGGAATAGATAGACTCGATAACTATCGAAACTAGGTGGTGTGCAAGTGAAAATACGTGAGGGATTACGCCATGTATGCTTCAGTATTTGGGTTGTCCAGCTTTATCTGGTTCGGCTGGGCGCAAGAAAATCCGAGGTCTAGCTGGCGATTATATCTTGGTCTTGCCTCTGGGATTGCTCTTGATATTAGGCGCAGCGTCCGAAGAAAAGCTGCAATCATACGGTGCAGGTGATGCTATGCTTGACGAAGATTCTCGTCTTATGGATGAGGCGCTTGCAGCCATTTATGATGATACGGGCGGCTCATCGGAGAGGATTCCGCCCAGAGCGGCCATTCACGTAAAGCAGCCGGACAAGGGCCATCGTCCCCCAAGCTAGCCAAGTGGCTTGGCGATATCCGTACTTTTTTCCCTCCAGATGTCGTTTCTGTCATCCAATCCGATGCAATTGAGCGCAAGGGCTTGAAACAGTTGCTCTTTGAGCCAGAACTGCTATCTCAAGTTAAGCCTGACATTCAGATGGTGGCGACATTAATGGCGCTCAAAGGGAAAATACCAGAGAAAACGAAAGTTACCGTGAGGCAACTCGTCAAAGCGGTTGTCAATGAAATCGTGAAACGACTATCACAGGATTTACGACGTGCAGTTACTGGCGCACTCAACCGCAGGCAGCATTCACCATTGCCGGAGGTTGTGGATTTAAGCGAACAATGTGCAACGGATCCCGTTGACATGTTGTTTGGGATTCAGCTTGGCGGGGGGATGGATATTAACAAATCCCTCGCGTATTGCTCTTCTTTTATCGCGGAGCCGAAGAAAACGTTGTTTATCTTGGTCTCGGATCTCTATGAAGGCGGCAATCGAACAGAGATGATACAACGATTGATCGACATGCACCAATCTGGTGTGAAAACAATTTGTTTACTTGCTTTAACTGATCAAGGCGTGCCTTCATACGATGATGTTGTTGCGAAAAAGCTAGCTCAGCAGGGCATCCCATGTTTTGGCTGTTCACCAGATAAGCTGCCTGAGTTAATTGAAGGCGCGTTGAAAGGGCAAGACCTCTCGGTACTTGCTGAGCGTGTGAAGCAGGGGCAGAAGTAGCGCGGTGAAGCTCGGTTGGACGCTCAGGAAACGAACGCGAGATCTCGCTAATCAGATGCGTTGGTGGAGTTTGTAGATTCGGTGATCTTCGCAATGGAGACATCTGCTTTAACTGGAAAATATACAGCTATTTCCGATGGATTTCCTCGGGAAATTGAATTAACTGTAAAACATGTAGGTAAAACTACCGTTTTTGTTCAAATCGGATATAATGGCCAAAATTAACTACGGGTTTTCCATCTATTATGAGATTTTCTAGAAAATCCCACTAATTAACTGTAGAAATTCCATCTATTAAAAAAATGCACAGGAGAATTGCGAAACTCCTACCTATAGCATGCGAAAATACCCGACCGAGCACCAGCTCAGTCGGGTATTTCTATTTCTGTTTCACTTCAGCTGCACCCTCATAGAGGCCCTATACTGGGTCGGTGAAATCTCTACATGTTTTAGGAAATTACGACTAAAGCTAGCGAACGATTCGTAGCCGACTTCAAACGCGATATCAGTTACCTTCATTTCGGTTGTAGCTAACAAACTACAAGCGTGTCGAATCCGCGTTTCCTGAAGCAGTGTTACGAAGGTAACGCCAAGATGTTGAGATAAGATTTGCGTCACCCTAGAAGGATGACAATGGAAATGAGCGCCGATCAACTCCAACGTGAGCGGGTCACGATAGTGCGTATGAATATAGCGAAGTATGGCCCATGGTAAGGCGGTTTTGGACGACAATTCGGATACATTCGGCTGTACGTCTGAGCTGCTAGGATGGTGCCTGTAAAGAAATGCAAGTATACGTTGGAGCTCTCCTTTCAAGAGAAGAGGCTGCCAGATATCAGCGGATTGCTCATATTCACAAAGCATACCTTGCAGTTTCTGTCTCAGGAGCTCACTTTGTTCAGCACTCAAGTCATAGTGAGTTAAGAATGGATTGTTATCTGAGAGAAGTAAGCGCTCCGCTGGATCCCCAAGTAGCTCCAATCCAAACATACAGTTGAACAGAATGAGTGGACTGCCAGGATTCGCATTGATTTCATGCACTTGATAAGGAAGCAGTAGGGTAAAGGTTCCAGGTTGCATAGGATGTACTTGCCCGTTAACGGTTTCGTAACCGTAGCCCTCAACAACCAAAGAGAATTCCAAGAAATCATGACGATGGCTGGGAAAATGCTGATCAACCCGATTAATGGATAAATGAAAGGGGAATGCCCCAATATTGGGATAATCCGATAATTGCTTATTGATGGGAAATGTCATGAGAATCACTGCCTATTCAAGAAATGAGAGGTTTGTTCAAGGATTGATAGGTATAGTAAGCACACTTATTGTAACCTATTAATAGATAAGAATGAAGGAGGAACTCTCATGACCTTAACCATTGGTTCATTAACATCCAGTTCTGTTATTACAAGACATCCTGCTAACCCGATCCTCACGGCAGATTCCGTGCCCTATCCTACAGCGCTTACATTTAATGCTGGCGTTACCAAGTTCCAAGGTCAATATATCATGGTGTTCCGAAATGACCACGGCTCTGTCAAGGATCAAACGCTAGAGCCTTCGCATACAACCGATCTTGGTCTTGCCTACAGCAAAGACGGCATTCATTGGAATGTACAATCGAAACCATGTTGGAAGCTGTATGACGAAGAAATCACACGCGTCTATGACCCTCGACTTACCGTGATGGACGGACGTGTTTACATGTGTTTCGCGGTAGATACACGCCATGGTGTTAGAGGCGGGATTGCGGTAACGGATGACTTTGATAAGTTTGAAATTTTGTCAATGTCAGCACCAGACAACCGGAATATGGTTCTTTTTCCTGAGAAAATTAATGGGAATTATGTCCGTTTGGAACGCCCTTTCCCGGTTTACAGCCGAGGGAAAGATCAATTTGATATTTGGCTTTCGCATTCGCCTGATCTCAAATATTGGGGAGAAACGAATCTCGTTCTAGGTGTAGAGCATGTGCCTTACGCGAATGATAAAATTGGACCTGCCGCACCTCCAATTCGTACGTCCAAGGGATGGTTAACGACCATCCATGCCGTTGATATCGATTCAAACCGTGGTAAAAATGGCTGGGAAGCATCGTGGAAAAAGCGCTATACAGCGGGTATTATGCTGCTTGATTTGGAAAATCCGAGTAAGGTTATCGGACTTTATAAGGAGCCATTATTAGCACCGGAAGTTAGTTATGAAACAGATGGGGGCTTCCGTAATGATGTCATTTTCCCAGGTGGCATGATTCTTGAAGATGATGGTGAAGTGAAGATCTACTATGGCGCCGCTGATACAGTTGAATGTTTGGCGACAGCTCATGTGGATGATTTGGTGAAGTTATGTTTGGAAGGAAATAAATAGCGCCTGTTGACATTTGATGATGAAGATGTAAGAATGAATTAACTAAATGTTCGAATAAATTCATTGACGAGAAAGAGTATAAGGAGCCCTTGATCCACAGAGAGTTGGCACATGCTGAGAGCCAATGTTCAAGACTTCGTAGAAAATCCTCTCCGAGAAGGAAAGCTGAAGCATGTGAGTAAGCTGACCCGGGTTCCAGCCGTTACTAAGGATGCGTATGATGGTACGTAGTTAGAGGTGTCGTAAGATTATGATAGTCATAATCCTTACGGAACTAGGG
>NZ_JBFTPF010000109.1:0-13297 GCF_056398345.1 Paenibacillus sp. 01T442 | reverse complement strand
ACATTGCAAATGAGTGCAGAGGTACTACCTGAGAACGCAACGAACACTTCCGTAACATGGCGTGTGGAAGCAGGCACAGGAACAGCAACGATCAGTCCGTCCGGTTTTTTGACAGGAACAACTATAGGTACAGTCACCGTTAAAGCCACAGCCAATGATGGTTCGAATATTGTGGGTAGCAAGAGCATTACGATTGCGGTGATTCCAGTCACAAGTATCGTCGTGACAGGTAAAGATGAAGCAACAAGCGTTTCGAACGGAAGCTCGTTGCAAATGAATGCGACGGTACTACCAGAGAATGCAACGAACACTTCCGTAACATGGCGTGTGGAATCAGGCACAGGAACAGCAACGATMAGTCCGTCYGGTTTATTGACAGGAWCAACTGTAGGTACAGTCACCGTTAAAGCTACAGCCAATGATGGTTCGAATATTGTTGGTAGCAAGASCATTACGATTGCTGCAATACCAGTCACAAGTATCGMCGTGACAGGTAAAGATGRAGCWACAAGYGTTYCRAAYGGAAGYWCATTGCAAATGAGTGCAGMGGTACTACCYGAGAACGCAACGAACACTTCCGTAACATGGCGTGTGGAAGCAGGCACAGGAACAGCAACGATCAGTCCGTCTGGTTTATTGACAGGAACAACTGTAGGCACAGTCACCGTTAAAGCCACAGCCAATGATGGTACGAATATGGTTGGTAGCAAGAGCATTACGATTGCAGCTGTACCTGTCACAGAGATCATCGTCTCAGGCGCAAATAGTGTGACAAGTGTTACATACGGTAGCTCGTTGCAAATGAATGCGACGGTATTACCAGAAAACGCAACGAACACTTCCGTAACATGGCGTGTGGAAGCAGGTACTGGAACAGCAACGATAAGTCCGTCYGGTTTATTGACAGGAWCAACAGTAGGTACAGTCACYGTTAAAGCCACAGCCAATGATGGTACGAATATGGTTGGTAGCAAGACCATTACGATTACAGCATTACCCGTCAATAGTATAGTAGTGACCGGAGCTGGCGATGCAACAACGGTAATCAATGGAAGCTCATTGCAGATGAACGCTGCTGTGTGGCCAGAGAATGCATCAAATACTGATATAACTTGGAGTGTGGTCGCAAATACAGGTAATGCGATGATCAACGCAACGGGATTATTGATTGCTACACAAGTAGGTACAGTTACGGTAATTGCAACAGCAGTGGATGGATCAGGGACTAAAGGAAGCACGTCAATCTCAATTACTGCAATCCCTGTTAGTCAAATTGAAGTTAAAGGGGCAGGCAACCTAACTTCAGTAGTTGYAGGAAATACGCTACAATTGATTGCAACTGTTCTACCTGAAAACGCAACTAACGCATCAGTGGTTTGGAGTGTGTATGGAAATTCAGGTGCAGCGACCATCAGTGATTTAGGTGTGTTAAATGCTATTGAACCAGGTATTGTTACGGTTACAGCGACAGCAACTGACGGTACAGGTACTAAAGGCAGCACAGCTATCTCAATAACACCGGTACCTGAAGTACCTGTTATGACGATTAGTATATCTGTAAAAGAAACTTCTAATAGGGATGCGGTAGTTATTGGGGGAACGCTACAGTTGGAAGCATCTGTATTACCTTTGAACGTAACGAATTCTTCAGTAACATGGCATGTTTATGGGAACGGAAATGGGTATACGGGGAATGCAATAATTAGTCAAAGTGGCTTGTTAACAGCAACTGGCATAGGTACAGTTACGGTTGAGGCAAGAGCAAATSACGGGTCTGGCATTGTAGGGAGAAAAGTCATTACGATCACGTCCGATGCTCCTCACATTAAATTAAGTCCGATTTCAACTAAAGTACAGGGTGAAGTAGTTGAGTTAATAGGGACAACTAATCTAAATGGATTGACGATTACAATCCTGGCCCCTAACGGCAGTGTTCTAACTAGCTTCAATGATGTTACTGTAACTAACGGTACCTTCTCTGACTCAAGGTTTATCTTGCCTGTGAATACCGAGCCAGGGATATATACAGTCATCGCTAACAATGGAATTATTTCCACAGAAATGAGTTTTGTTGTTATTCCTATTTCTACTTTCACTTTACTGGATCATGACCAGGATGGTCGTATTCAAATTGATGATGTTGTTACTTTTATTACTTCCGATAGTCCTGCGCGAGATTTCAATCTTGATGGTAGAATCGATCGGAATGATATTACTTTCATACTGAGTCTGATTTCTCCGATGATAGACTAGATTTGGATAAGCCCCGAAAAGGGGCTTATTTTATTGCGTAGAGATCTGTCAAATGGTATCGACAATTAATGGTTTATTTTGACAAAATATTTACTTAATAAATGTGGATATGTGATATGATTATAGGTATAAAGTCGCATATATTGCACCGAGAATCTAGTACTGGCTTTATTCCTGAGATAAGTGTGGCAGAGAGTTTTACTAGCTTTGGAGGGGAAATAATGATGCGTTCAATGTTAAAAAAAGGAATGATTATCCTATTTGTATGGATGATGGTATTGGGTGGAACGATCGGGATACTTGGCGGGAGCAGTGAAGTAGCCGCGGCAGGTAACGATTGGGTATACTGCGCTGGTGAAGGGGGAGATTGTCACTTTACAGGAGAGAAATTAGTACGATACGGGATTGGTGCCAATTTTGTATATGCTAGATTCACCGATGGGGTGGCATGTAACACTGGGACTTTTAAGCAAGGTGATCCTGCACCCGGAGTAGTTAAACTATGTGAGTATCTGGATGAATTTGCAAGAGGAAACGGAACGCAGCAACAACCCTATGAAATTTCAACTGCTGAGCAACTTGATAAGGTAAGGAATAATTTGCAGCCTGGTCTATATTTTAAGCTGATAAATGATATTGATTTAAATGTTAGTCCATACAATGATGGGGACGGTTGGCTGCCGATAGGCAGTGATGGTTCAGCTTTTCGAGGAAATATAGATGGCAATGGTCACATAATCAGGGGACTTACCATTAATAGGTCAGGTGTTAGTTTTGTTGGTTTATTTGGTCAACTAGAATCAGGTAGTACGGTTACGAATATGAGATTGGAAAATGTAAATATAACGGGTAATTGGGTTGTTGGTGGTTTGGCGGGACACAATAGATTTGGCTCCATTAGCAACAGCTATGTTACTGGATCAATAAATGGCAATCATGCTATTGGCGGATTGGTTGGATTTAATGATGGAACGATCACCACTAGCTACGCGGCTGCTGATGTAAATGGAAATTATGAGATTGGCGGTTTGGTTGGCGTAAATATGAATGGAACAATCACTACTAGCTACGCCACAGGGACTGTGAGTGGAACCAATCAAGCAGGTGGGTTGGTGGGTGTGAACAATAGGATTATAACCAACAGCTATTACAACAACGGTCCTACACATCAAGTTGATACAGGGAGAGGCACTGGTCTAACGGATAGTGAAATGAGAGTGAGAGCTAACTTTATGGGTTGGGATTTTGCAACAGATTGGTATCAACTTCCTAATGAATATCCTCAACTATGGGCTTTTACAAAGCTGACCAAGGGGACGACCCCTGGAACGACAAAGTTGTATAATACCGAAAATGGTATGGCGTATTCGATTAATGGTTTGAATTATGTTCCGATAACGGGTACATCGGTCGATAATATTAACGTAAATGTAGGGGATACGATTAGTATCCGTATTGCAAATGATGTAGGAAACATTAAAACTATTCTGGTAAAGCTAACAGACATTAATTCGCCATCCAGCAATGCCTTGTTGTCTAACATAAATGTGAAACAAGGTACGTTAACGCCAGGGTTTGAGCCATCGCAAGTGGACTATTTAGTAGAAGTGCCCAATGAGGTTGTAACATTTCGAATCGAGCTCGCCCCGGCAGATCCCTATCAAACGATTACGATAACGGGTGCAGTATATAATATGCTTGCTGATCAAGCTTACATCTACGATGTACCGAATCTAGTTGAAGGAATGAATACGATTCAAATTACGGTAACCGCACAGAATGGCAGCACACAAAATTACCAAGTATTCGTAAATCGTATGCCCATTGTGTTGGCAGATTTAAACGATGATGGAGATCGTGATATCGTTGATGTCCTTTTGACAATGAAACAAAGACAGGATCAGTTAAGTAGAGGACAAATTGAACAGTTGCTGCAACAGATAATACCAAAGTTTATTGAGTTGGATTAATGAACTAGGCGTCGTGTAGGAGGAGGCACCCTTTTGGGTGTCTTTTTTTCCCCATGCCAAACACCCCCTAAAATAGTATAGATTAACCTGATAGTTCTCTATTGTCTATTGTAGGGGGCAGAGGTTTTATATGTTATGGCTTTATATGAAGCATTCGAACAATGGCTGTAACGGCCTCCGCTCTGGTAGCAAGCATAGATGAGGCGAAGTTATTGCCTATGGTGCCGCCAAGTAGGTTGTTTTTGCTTGAAATGACTGCCGCTGGCTTAGCCCAATCTGGAATGTCGGCATCATCGGCATAGCCTGTTGGGATACCTGCTATTAGGGGGAGACCCAGGGCTTTTACGACCATAGAAATCATTTCTGCATGGGTAATGTTGGCTGTCGGTCGGAATGTGCCATCGGGATATCCGCTGACGAGGCCAAGCTGAACGGCTTGTTTGACTAAATTTGCCGCCCAATCTTCTACCAGGTTCGCATCGGTGAAAGTGAGCGGTACACCCTCTAGGTTAGGCTTCAATCCATTCATTAACATAACCGTAAACTCAGAACGCGTAATGTCAGCATTCGGCTTGAATGAGAAGTCCGGATAACCGCTCGCGATTTTACGCTCATAGGCCATGCTAATCTCAGGACTTGCCCAATGTCCTTTCGTGTCTGTAAAGGGACTTGTATCTGCGGTTGTAGTCGTTGCAGGGCTAGTTCCTTCTGTGACAGTGACCTTGCTCTGTGTAGATAAGCCGTCCCCGGAAGTTGCAGTAATTGTTACTGTGCCGGGGATGAGTGCACTGACTTGCCCGTTGCTGTCCACTGCTGCAATGTTTGGATTACTGCTCTTCCACGTTGTTTTGTGATTGGATGCATAACTGGGTGAAATCGCGGCGCTGAGTGAGACGCGTTCCCCCGCTTGAAGGTTGAGTGTGGGTTTATTGATCGTTATGGCTGTTACAGGAACTTTGAGCGCGTACATGTACAAAACAAACATGTCTAATAAGCCCTCGGACTTAATTTCTTCTTGATCGGCAAATTTGGTGGATACTTCGTAGAGGGTCCCATCATGTCCAGTGAATAAGGGTAAAATCTCGTTAGTATCAATCTTGTATTGCCACTGAATGGTACCGTCGGGGCTAAGCGCGTAAATTGCTTTATTTGCCGATGAATTGGTATAGATAATTCCATTCGGCCCAAGAAGTGGCGGGGTGACCGTACCGCCTGCAGCGAATTGCCATTTTATCGTTCCACTAGGTAATAAGGCGTTGAGCTTTCCATCTTGTGATCCGAAATAAACACTTCCGTCTGGACCGACAGATGGCGCATATAGGCTGCTGCCTTGATCGAATTCCCATTGTTTAGTTCCGTTAGGTGAAACGGCATAAAGTTTATGATCATCAGATCCAACATAAATGGTAGCATCTAACCCGATAGTAGGTGTCGATGTTGCTAGACCGCCTATTGGAAATATCCATTTCTTCGTCCCATTTGGCTTGATCGCGAAAAGCGATTTGGTACCCATAGTTGCATAAATAGTGCCATCAGGGCTAAGAACCAGCTTCGCCTGATTTTTTACCTCCAGATCAAGCCACCAGATTTCTGTGCCATCCATAGGATTTAGAGCATGTAGAATGCCATCTTTAGATGCGACATAAATCGTTCCGTCCGCCCCAAAAATCGGTACAGATGCGACTTGATCGCCTGTAATGAAAGACCATTTCAATGAACCATCTGCTCGAAATGCCATTAGCTTGCCTGGCTCACCGGCTCGGCCAGTACCGACATAAATGGTACCATCCTTATCGATGGCAGGTGATGTTAAGATATGTTCATTGATGGCAATTCGCCATTTCTTCGTCCCGTCTGGCAAATGTGCCGCAATCCCGTTTCCAGCCAGTATTGTATAAGAGAAGTAAATGGTATCGTCGGGAGCAACAGTGGGAGTACCGATATACGATATTGCGATTGTCGGAGCTTTCCATTTTAATTGTACGAAGCTAGAATTCTGAAACATGATGAGGTCCTTGACGTTAGGATTAAGGTTCGTAATTGGCGTAATCGTCTGCACAGGATCTATCGTGAATTGAGCTGAAACAGGTAAGGTAGTCGACGCGAAACCTATGAACAATACGAGTAGGCTGCCTATGAAGCGTACATTCTTCAACTGGACACTCTCCCTTTATTTAACAGATATTAAGTTGATTATTTCATGTGCACAGGGATTATTCAATATGAAAGCATAAATGACAATGCTTAAAGGTAGTTTTTTTGGCCGGAGTTTCGTACGTGCTCAGCAAGTAATCTTAAATGAGCAAATTTCGAACGACATATTCAAGTAAGTTATTCCGTACAGGCACTTCTAGGCGCTAACCCACATAGACTAATACTATTCTAAATAGCGGAGGCTACCGAAGCCAACATGCTCCGCAATACGCTCAAGGKGGTAGCTGGAATGCCAGGATTGTTTGGTACGATTGCCATTTTGATTAAGCAGCTTACATTGCTTGTGTCCTATGTAAAGAATAACGCGTTTCCACAACCACTTACCGAGGCAGAAGAAGAAGTACATTTGCGTCAAATGGCTGAAGGTAATGATCATTCCAGAAATAAGCTGATTGAGCACAATTTAAGGTTAGTTGCCCATATAGTAAAGGGGTTGTGGACACGAAGCTATGTAGGACAAGCTTTTTTTCCGAATACCAACAATTGAAGAGTATTCAATGTATTTTAGCAATGATGTTAAGTAATAACGGAATATTGTTTTTCAGCTGTCAAAGCTTCGATTGAAGTTGGATTGGTAGAAGAAATATCTAATCTGTTTGATCAAACTAACAAAAATTCATCTTAAAAATTTGACAATATCGAGCTAGAATTTCCATCAACAGTTGACTGGAATACAATTCAAGACGGCCATTAATAAACGAAAAGGAGGCAGAGGTTGTTAGGAATATTTATCAGTGGTATATCTTTGATCACTTAACACTTCGTGAAATTGGAAGTAAGCTTTATGATTTGGGTGTATCCCCAAAAAGGCAAGAAAGTTGTAATTGGGGATCTTCTTCAATTTCGCGTATTTTAAATTCAGAGGTTTATATCGGTAAATACTATTACAATCGCCGAAAATTCAAAAAGGTTAAAGGTGAGAAAACCAAAGGCGGTGCACCTAAAAAAACTTATGAATTTCGTGAGAAAGGTGACTGGATTCTGGTTGAAATTGAGCCTATCGTTGATTCGGCACTTTTTGAATTAGCACAAGAACAAAAAGTGAAAAACACTACAAGATCCGGAAATACAAAGTATGAATATCTTCTCAAATCAATAATTAGATGTTCACATTGTGGAAGAACCTGGGATTGCACAACATATGCATCAAAAGGTTTGTACGATGGTGTGAAAAGAAAGTATACCTGTTATCGATGTCCAAATAAAAACCCAAAGCGTTATGGAAATGGAGTAACAGCTTGTCCCGCAAAGACTTTGAGAGCTGATTTGCTTGAAGAGTTTATATGGAATCTCATAATGTCAGTGATATCTGACCCAAATGAGTATATTGCACAATTAGATGTGATGTCGGAGTCAGTTGTTAGTGAGATTAAACAAGCCAGCGAGTTGGTAAGAAATCAACTCATTGAAAAGGGGAAGGAAATTGAAAAAATAAAAATAATGTTTATGCGTGATGTAATTAATGAGGAGCAGATGGCAGAAGAGATTGCCAAAATCAATGTGTTTAAGTTAGATCTTCAACGAACTCTAGACAATTATTTATTGCAGCTTGAAGCGTTCGAAGAGGGGAATGTGAATGCTGAAAAGATTACATTAGCTACAGAACGCATTAAGGAGTTCATTGGAAGAAATGGCTCAGAACTATCATTTGATGAAAAAAGAAAAATCGTCGAATGGCTTATTGATGAGGTGAGAGTTCATTATATAGGTAATGAAGTTCAAATTACAATGATTGGCCATTTAGAAAACTTGTTAGCAGAGAAGACCAATAAAGAAACAGATGTTGGTGTAGTGCTGCATAGAAAGTTCAAGTTAAAGCAGGCAAATGTATATAGTCCTATGAAGATAGTTGAGTGGGAGTAGTTTATCAAATGACGATCTTTCATCTCAACTATTTTTTTGAGCAGGGCAAGTATGAGGAAATGAAACAGTGCGAATTCATTACGAGCAGTATTAAGGATAATGTTCGTCTGTTCCAAATGAGTTCTGAAAAAATGAGAATTGAATGGAATGAAATTGGTGTAGTTAGCAAGTTTCTTTCTAACAAAGAATATGCTTGGGACAAGGATGCTCTAAAGGAGATGTTTTATGATCTAGGCATTTTGGTTCATGCATGTTCTATTTGTATAGAGAAGTTAAGTGAAGAACAGCTATTAAGATTAGTTAATAAAGATATGCTATTAGTTGAGAAGTTTGTTCGTTTTAGTCCCAATAAACAATTGAAGAATACATATAACGTTTGGTGGGCTGATATGGATATTCAAGATCAATTGGCGGTATGGCATGAATATCATAAAAATCTAGAGATCTTATCTGGAGAGTGGTATAGACTTAGAAAACGTGCGTGCACTTCGGCAATCCTTCAAAAAGAGAAAAAGGTTGTAACCGATTACGGGACAATCTCTCTCTTAGAGACGAAGCCGGCCGTTTTAGTTCAACATTTTCTAAGTATCTTTGGGATCAGTGAACTGCTGGATGTTGCAGTTATAGATATATCTAAGTTAGAGGAACTTGCAGCCAGAGGATTTATCTGCATGTCAGAAATCAATAAGTATAGAATGTTTAAGGATGTTAAATTGAAGTTTTTTCTGATGGAGATCTCAAAAGAGCAGGCGATGTACGAGTTCAATCAGAGGAGACTAAAGTTGCTCTCTTATCTTAGTGTAACAAGATCCCCACAAGTTAATTTAAATGAGCTGGTTCTAGATGACTTCTTTGTCTAAGTTATTAGGTACATGCACTTCTAGGCTCCTACCTACATACACTAATACTAAGCTCAAAGCGGAGACTTCCGAACAGCTAAGATCCGCTAACACTGAAGGGGGTGGCTGGAATGCCTGGATTGTTTAGCGCAATAGCCGTATTAATCAAGCAGCTAACCTTGCTTGTATCCTATGTCAAAAATAATGCGTTTCCTCAACCACTTACCGAGGCAGAAGAAGAATTACATCTGAGGCTTATGGCAGACGGTAATGATCATTCTAGGAACAAGTTGATTGAACACAATTTGAGATTGGTCGCCCATATAGTGAAAAAATTCGATAATACGGGGGAAGATTTGGAAGATTTGATCTCCATCGGGACGATTGGACTTATCAAAGCTATCGAATCCTTCTCCCCAAACAAAGGTACGAAGTTGGCGACTTTTGCAGCACGTTGTATAGAAAATGAGATTTTAATGCATCTTCGTTCATTGAAGAAGACACGTAAAGATGTATCTCTGCACGATCCCATTGGAACGGACAAAGAGGGGAATGAGATTACGTTAATTGACATCCTCGGCAGTGAAGCTGACGATGTAGTGGATGCGGTACAGCTGAAGATTGAGAAGTCTAAGATATATAAAAATTTAGAGATTTTGGATGACCGCGAGAAGGAAGTTGTTGTCGGTCGGTTTGGTTTGGAGCTTGGCGGTGAGGAACGGACGCAGAGGGAGATCGCGAAAGAGCTGGGGATTTCCCGGTCCTATGTATCGCGCATTGAAAAGCGGGCGTTGATGAAGCTATATCATGAATTTTATAAGGCGAAGCGGTAAGGCTGCTAGGTTAGGGGGAGCATTTTAACACGTTTCGTATAGTCGCATTCTTCATTGTTAGGGATCTTGGGATCGCAAAATGGAGGCGAAGGATATGAGCCTAATTCAAATTGATCATGTCTGTAAACAATATGTGATGGGTGGGGAAACGATTCGCGCGTTGGATGATGTGTCATTAGTTATTGAGCAAGGAGAATTTGTCGCGATTATGGGGCCTTCAGGTTCGGGGAAGTCGACGCTGATGAACATCATCGGGTGTTTAGATGTGTCTGACACGGGATCATACGTTCTTGACGGCAGAGCGATTAACCAGATGAAGGATTGGCAGCTAGCCGAGATACGGAATCGGAAAATCGGATTCGTGTTTCAAAACTTTAATTTATTGCCCCGATTAAGTGCATATGAGAACGTAGAGTTGCCTTTAATTTATCGGGGGATGACGCGGAAAGAACGAGAGCCACTTGTTTTGAAAGCTTTGGAAGCGGTCGATTTGGTGGATCGGTGGAAGCATCTGCCTTCGGAGTTGTCTGGCGGGCAGCAGCAGCGGGTTGCGATCGCACGAACGCTCGCAGGAGATCCTGCGATTATTTTGGCGGATGAACCGACTGGAGCACTGGATTCGAAGACGGGGATTGAGATTATGGATATATTTAAGAGGTTGAATGAGCAGGGTAGGACGATAATTTTGATTACGCATGACCATGCGATAGCGCAGCAGGCGAAGCGGGTTGTGAGGTTTCGGGATGGGCGGTTGTTAGAGAGTGTTTAGAATAAGAAGGTGAAGACCGGGGACTCCATGGGATATATGCGGAGTTCTGTTTTTTTTGTCGAAAACGGGTGTTATTCTTTCACTATTAAGTGAGTGAGGCCTCTTATATTGGTGAGAGGGAAATGATGACTTCGTTCGAACAATAAATCTTCATTTGTGACAGTCTGCCTAGATTACCTAGATGGAATAGAGAGTGGGTTGCGTAGTGTAAGGCCAATAATGGAAATATGTATGTTGCAAAGAAATCGGAGGAAAACCGAGTGATATCATGCTCTTATTTTATGGAGGTGCAACTTGCTGCTGCTACGCTACTGATCAAGGAAAATAAAGTCCGTTAGTGGAAAATAGAGTTCGTTAGTGGGTGTTTACTTTTGTGAACATTCACTTATCTTAATTCTGGGGAGTCATTTGTTGATTATCGGTGGTTGCCATACAAACAATATAATATGCATGCATGATGGAAGGTGGCCCTTCACCCCGCTAACGGGCAGGATTGTTGAATTAGGCTCGCGAAGATTTAGTGTAATAGGAATTAAATTGGAGGACATTATGTTAAACCAATCCATATTGAGGGACGGATTAACGATCATCGCTTCATGCAAACAAGAAACAGGTGACATTTGGCAAGCTCATTATGGTGCTGCCGCTATTGGTAGTTATTTTTTCGTTTCAACGAATAATTTGAGACAAGAAATCACTGAACTCATTGCTTCGCAGGCTGGAGCGATGGTACAAAAGATTCTTGGATCGGAAAGTACTCAACACCGTTCCGATTATGACAAATGTACGGCTGAAGCTGCCATACTTGAAGCACTTGATAAAACGATTGATGAGCTGCACTGGGTCGGTCATAATGTAATTTACAGCGCTGCAAGTTTGTTGGCTATCCATGAACTAAAAGGTTGGGGAAGTACTGAGGAAATTGCTGGAATAATCGATCTCATTCTCTCGTTTGAGAGGACGATTCCGGGACGTTCTTGGATTGGTTTTTCTGCTTCCGAGGTGAAAAGGATGCAGATTATTGATGAAGACGGCTTTCCGAAAATATCGAATCCAAAAGAGCTATCATTGCTTGTGCTGGAACAGCTCACCGAGTTCCCCGTCATTTATCGCGCGGAATCACATCATGATTTAATTGGTCACATGTTAACTTTCTCACATGCGTTAAACATCTTGTTTGATCTAGGCCATGTCTCCTTCTTCGAAAGAGGATTACTTCCAATAATGAAGTTGGTTAAAGTTCTACGCCATAGTCGTAACATTAAACCTGGAGATTCAATCAAATTGGTTTCGCCTGTCGATCAATTGCCTCTGCTACCTGCGACGAGAGTAAACGCGCTACCGACCGAAATTCAGTTTTGGGAAAAGAACTATAGCGAACAAGATTGGGATGTTGGTCACGTATTTAAATTTTCTCATAGCTTTTATGATCATTTACGACGAGTGGAGCAAAAGAAAAATTCGTACAGTGAAAAATTTCGGTATATCATAACTCAATAGATCACAACTCGAATGACAAGTGTAAGAAACGGCAGCCGGCATCAGGACTGCCGTTTTCTCAACTAACTGGCAGGATTGTGGAAATAACTTGAAGAAATTAAAGGAAGGGGGAGTATTCTTCGTGTATTGTGAATTGAACGGAAATGAAAAAGAGCATCGGGATATTGCGGAGTTTCACATCACAATCAAAGTTTAAAGCTCACATAATATTGTTGAGGTGGTAGGTGTTTAATTGATAATATCTGTTAGATCAAAGATTCATGAAATGGATATTGTAAGAGCATTGGCTATTCTTGCGGTCGTTCTTATTCATTCCACTTCAGATGCAACCCTTGAACCGACTGATGGAAGCTTATCACAAATTATCTTTTATGCAATCAACAGGGCATGTCAATTTGCTGTTCCTTTATTTATCCTAATTAGTGGTTTTGTCTTATTTTATCAATATTACGATAACTGGAATGAAAAATTGGCTTGTAAGTATTTCCGAAAAAGAATATGGAGGGTTGCCATTCCTTATGTAGTATGGTCTTCATTTTACTACACGTTTAATCAATATATATCTAAAAGAGGAATAAATATAAATCTACATGATTTTTTCGTTTCTTTTAAATGGGGTGAAATCGGCTACCATTTATATTTTATGATTCTTATTCTACAGTTTTATCTGCTGTTTCCCGCTCTTATGACATTAGCAAAAAGATGGACATGGTTTAGGCATTGCTTAATCCCCTTAGGGTTCCTAATACAAGGGTCTTTCTATGTATATAAAAATTGGGTTAAAGAATTACCACATGTTTCATCATTATCACCTACATATTTTGCTTATTTTTTAATCGGGGGTTATCTGGGCATTTACTACATGATCTTCAAATCATGGTTGAAGATAAATATTATATGGATATTGCCGGTTACCTTTCTTTCAGGTTTTATATATGTCGGAATGTTAATAGAAAGTCGTTATTCAAATATACTTTTTGAAAATACACCATGGTATGATATATCTGTACTTTTTTATTCAGTAGGAATTGGGATAACCTTCCTTAGGCTAGGGTG
>NZ_JBFTPF010000108.1:0-13346 GCF_056398345.1 Paenibacillus sp. 01T442 | reverse complement strand
AGCTTGGGGCAAGTTGCCAGTCAAACCTTGCCAAGTTTGAATGCCATTGGTCGTGTGGTCACTTTACCGCTCCTTCAACCGTTGATGATGATGGACAAGCAAGAGATTATTGGTCTTGCTGAATCGATTGGGACTTTTCCTATTTCGATTTTACCCTATGAAGATTGCTGCTCCTTATTTCTACCGCCATCGCCAAGTACGAATCCTAATTTATCTTTGGTGGAGAAACTGGAAGCTAGCATGGGTTTTCTAAATGAGTTAATTGACAAAGCAGTTTTAGAAACAGAAACTATTGAAATCGTACATGGACAATTGAAACAGGAAACTAACGCCCATTTATTCTAACTCCTCGATGCCGCTGTGATCGCAACCATTCCACTCACTTGCTCTCCATGTTCGCCAGGAGGTCGTGAAGTAATGATTGATGCGCTATTTTTATTTCTGCAGATTATGTTAATCAATATCGTTCTGAGCGGCGATAATGCTGTTGTCATCGCATTAGCTAGCAAGAATCTTCCGCTCGAGCAGCGCAAGCTTGCGATTTGGTGGGGGGCGTTCGGCGCTATCGCTCTGCGCTTAGTATTGACACTTGTTGCCGTAAGTCTGCTTACCATTCCATTTATTCAAGCGGGCGGCTCTATCTTGCTCTTATGGATTGCGATTAAACTCCTTACGGACGAAGAGGGGCATTCCAATGTCAAGGAAGCTTCAACGCTAGGCAAAGCGATCTGGACCATTATTGTAGCAGATTTCGTCATGAGTTTGGATAATGTATTAGCGATTGCAGCTAAAGGAAATGGCAATAATACAGTCATTATTTTAGGTATTGGACTAAGTATTMCGATCATTATTTGGGGGAGTACGCTTGTAATGAACTTATTGCAGAAATACCCGATTCTAGTATTTATCGGAGCTGGGATACTTGGTTATACAGCAGGGGAAATGTTTGTAAAAGATGAGAAAATGATTGATTGGCTGCTGCATGATTATGAGTCTTTGCATGTTTGGATCCCCATTATGGCGACCATAGTCGTTATTGCGGCGGGTGGAATCGCCAAAGGGGTTCGACTGCTCCAATTCAAGACACGGAATGAATGAATTCTAAGCACGCTGACCATGGGTCAGTGTGCTGTTTTTTTTGGYCAAGTGAAAGCCCAGAAGGACCAGCCATAGATCAATAGGAAAAGGATAATTAATGCTGTGGAATACCGATACATCATGGCATAACTGCCACTCCAGTTAGCGAGGGCCCCTAGCGCCATAGCGCCTAATCCAATGCCTAGATCGTTGGCTGAGAAGAAAGTTCCATTGGCGGCACCTCGACGTTCTGGGGAAGATCGCTGGATTGTCCACGCCTGTAGTGCAGGTTGTATGGAGCCAAACCCAACGCCATAGCAAAGAGCAGCAATAGCGAGGCTAATATTGGAATGTGCATACGAGAGCAACAATAGGCCAGTAATTGTGAATGCCGCACCAGGGAGCAGAACCMACTCTGGCCCTTTGCGATCAAAGAGAACCCCTGTAAGAGGACGAACGAGTAGAACCATGCTGGCATTACATAAGAAGAATAGACCCACATTGGGAATACCTGCTTCTAAGCCAAACAAGGTAATGAAGGTCACGATTCCTCCGTAACAGATTGCGCTGCAGAGCAGCAGGGCAGAGGGGAGGAGTGCGCTCTGTTCCCAGAGGCGATCGACAAAGCGAGGTCGCTGACTTGGTTTCACGGGTAGAATGGGCTTCGGATATGTAATGAAAAGCGAGCTAAATAAAGATAAAATCGCAAGAATGGTTGAGATTAAAAGCACATAAGAAAACCCAATAGACTGCATGACCCACAGGCCTGTTAATGGACCGACAGCCATGGCCAAAGTGTTGGATAACCCGTAGTAACCCATCCCCTCACCGCGGCGTTCAGGAGGGATGATATCGGCTATTACGGTTCCGAGCGATGTCGTCGACAACCCCCAGCCGATGCCATGAACAAAGCGTGCTGCTAATATAAGTGTAACTGCTGCGATATACGAATATCCGGCAATTGTAAGTGCGCAAATCGCTAAACCAACTAGAAGAACATGTTTTCTTCCTAAAAGATCTAATGCTCTGCCTGCGAATGGCCGTGTCAGGAGCGAGGAAATGGTGAAGATCCCAATAACAAGTCCTACCTTGACATTGTCTCCACCTAATTGTGAAAGATGAGTAGGTATCGTAGGGATCAGCATTTGAAAACTAAAAAAGAGCAATAAATTTGCAAGTGAAGTGATTAGAAAAGCTTTGGTCCAAAGTGGTTTCCGCYCTGCCTTATTACTTGTAAGAGTTTGTTCCATGATACCTCCCAGGTGAACATCAGATGACCAGTCGCCAAGGCAAAAGGCTTCTGTCCGAGCTTTAGTATACCCAGTCAATTGGAAACAAACGCAAAATGGTGCCATCATAAACACCTAGCAATTTCAGGCCATGTGAGCTAAAATATTTGTTGAAGGGTGTCGATTCAAATTCGATTTACCCCATGCAACCTATGTCCATTTGAGGAGGGATTCGTATCGCTAGAAATAGCTACTCCATTGGTATTGTATTTATTGGCTTAGCTGTCTTATTGTTGCTAGGCAAATTAGGAGTCTTCCAGTTTATTTTTTCCTTTTTTTGGCCGCTTGTATTACTCGTGCCTGGACTTCTCTTTCATTTGTTGTATTTCAACCGTCGATTACCAGCGGGCGTACTCGTTCCTGGCGGCATTTTAACCGTATATGCCCTTATGTTTTTCTTTTGCAATTTATTTGGATGGGGCTCCATGGCCTATATTTGGCCAGGTTTCATCTTAGGCCCAGCAATTGGTTTATATGAGCTCCACTTGTTTGATCGGGGGAGTGATCGCGGGATTTGGATCGCAGCTATGGTGTTAGGAGTTATTGCTGCAGCGCTTTTTGCTTTGACTTTACTAGTCAAATTAGGGATTTATGTAATCGCTTTGATCCTTGTGGTTGTTGGACTTTCCATGATTTTCCGAAAGCGAAGATTGTGGTGAACTTGCTTCTTTCCAGTTAAAAGTTTTGTTAAGTGTGCCTTTTTTCTTGCATAATGTCGAGAAACTGCGTATACTAATGGTAAATGTCAAGCGTCGGCGCTTATGTCCGACGCTTGTTTTATGAACAGAGACGAAAATTATAGGGTAGAGAGGGTTTGACATTCATGCATGCAAGAGACAAGATTCGCAACATTGCCATTATCGCACACGTTGACCATGGTAAAACAACACTCGTAGATAAATTGCTTCAACAATCCGGAACGTTCCGCGATAACGAAGCTATTCAAGAAAGAGCGATGGACTCCAACGATCTAGAGAGAGAGCGCGGTATTACCATCCTTGCCAAAAATACGGCGATTAATTATAAAGATTACTTGATTAACATTGTAGATACACCAGGACATGCTGACTTCGGTGGCGAAGTTGAACGGATTATGAAGATGGTAGACGGCGTATTGTTGGTAGTAGATGCTTTCGAAGGAACAATGCCACAAACGAAATTCGTTCTACGTAAAGCACTTGAGAGCAACCTATCTCCAGTTGTTGTTGTAAACAAAATTGACCGTCCGAACGCTMGTCCACAAGAGGTTGTTGACGAAGTTCTTGACTTGTTCATCGAACTTGGTGCTACTGACGAGCAACTAGATTTCCACGTTGTGTATGCATCCGCATTACAAGGGACTTCAAGTCTTGATCCAGAGAAACAAGATGATAACATGGAAGCTATTTATGAAACAGTTGTTGGGCACATTCCAGCTCCAACGGAAGATGTTGACCAACCTCTACAATTTCTAGTTACATTGATGGATTACAATGAGTACTTGGGTCGTATCGGCGTAGGCCGTGTGAACCGTGGTAAGATCCGCCAAGGTCAGACAGTTACAGTTATGACTCGTGAAGGCGGACAAAAACAAGCTAGAATCGAGAAGCTTTTCGGATTCAGTGGTTTGAAGCGTATTGAGATTGAAGAAGCAGCTGCAGGGGACATCATTGCCATTGCAGGTATCAAAGATATTAACATTGGTGAAACGGTAGCGGATCCTGCGAACCCAGAAGCATTGCCAGTCTTGAAAATCGATGAGCCAACGCTTCAAATGACATTTATCGTAAACAACTCGCCATTCGCGGGGCGTGAAGGTAAATGGGTTACTTCCCGTAAAATCCGTGAGCGTCTATACAAAGAGCTTGAAACAGACGTTTCCTTGCGCGTTGAAGATACAGATAGCCCGGATGCATTMGTTGTATCAGGCCGCGGTGAGCTTCACCTAGGGATTCTGATCGAAAACATGCGCCGTGAAGGCTTTGAATTGCAAGTTTCCAAACCAGAAGTTATCATTCGTCAAATCGACGGACAAAAAATGGAGCCGATTGAGCATTTGATCATCGACGTTCCAGAAGACAGTATGGGTTCCGTTATGGAGAGCTTAGGTTCTCGTAAAGCCGAAATGGTCAACATGATTAACAACGGCAGCGGTAACGTTCGTTTAGAGTTCAAGATCCCAGCACGCGGTTTGATCGGTTACAGAACGAACTTCCTAACGCTGACTCGCGGCTACGGAATTATGAACCATGCTTTTGACAGCTATGGTCCATACCAAGGAGCAGGCRTTGGCGGACGTCACGAAGGCGTACTCGTTTCCAGTGAATCTGGTGTATCTACACTATACGGAATTCTTTCTGTCGAAGATCGCGGTATCTTGTTCGTTCATCCGCAAACAGAAGTTTACGAAGGCATGGTTGTTGGTGAGCATACACGTGACAATGATATCATCGTTAACATTTGTAAAGAAAAAGCAGTAAACAACATCCGTTCCGCAAATAAAGAAGAAACAGTAAAAATGAAAACACCTCGCTCGTACTCTTTGGAGCAAGCTCTCGAGTACTTGAATGATGATGAGTATTGTGAAATTACACCGAAATCAGTTCGTATCCGTAAAAAGATTTTGAACAAGAGCGAGCGTGAGCGTGCTGAGAAGCACCGCAAAACAGCGGAAGCTAACGTTTAATTCACAAAGTTTTCGAATAAAGGGAAATGTGGGCTTTCTAGCCGCATTTCCCTTTATTTTATTGTCGTTTTAAGGGATAATGAGGAATGACTTGCTTAGAAGACTTAACCTATTAATGAAATGGAGTGTATGTTCGTTGACTGCCCTGAATGAATGGTTTGCCAATCACCTCTTGATCACGTATCTATTAATCTTTGTTTTCATGTCCTATGTGTACAATAAAGTGTTTCGTACACGCAAATTGCCTGTACTCAAAACGGCTCTAATCTATGTTCTGCTAGCAATCGGTTCCGTGATGCTCCTCGTATTCCAAATTGTAGGTTTGCCAATAGTACTTTGTTTAGCTGTAGCGATTTCTTTGATGTTCATGGTGAGAATCCGCTATTTTATTGAAAAAAGAACCGGCAAAAGGCCGACTTAACTTAACGAGCGAGGAGTCCATGCCTAATGACTCGATATTGGTTAACACCTATCCTTAGTTATTCGCCGCTCGTGTTGGGGGCAGAGCGCATGAGCTGCATGCCTGATGCAGAATTCGAATCGTTCCGCCAGCTTGCAGGCCAACAGCATCCTCGCTTACTCCAGATGTTTAAAGCGAGTCTCCTGCTGAGTGATGATGAAGAGGTGTGTGGATCAGACCTCGTAGAATTAGATTTAACGAATGAAAGTAACCTTGTATTTGATGGTGAGCCATTTCATCTATCGCACTGCGCAGAAGCCTTTCTGGATCGTTTGTTGACTAGGCGGGAGGCGAAGGCACTGCTAATGGCAATGGATGAGCATAGGGAAGCTAGCTATAGGATGCAAGCCGTGTGGATCAAACAGTGGATGGATTGGTTAGATGCCGGTTATGATATTGTGTTACTAAGAGAGGATGGACGCTGAGATGAAACTAGGGGATGCTTTTTTCAATTGGCTGCAAATGCATATTGTGTCTCAGGCTCGTCCTGAGGATGAAGCGGCCAAAGAAACGCTTGATTTTTTTGCACTTATTTTAGTTGAAGATCACGGGGTAAGTAATCTTGAAGTGCTGGCTATCGAAGATCCAATGAAAATATGGATTGGCTATGACCATGAAGGGGAATATCATAAGCATTGTTTCGACCGCGAGAGTGCGGAGAAGCTGTTGGACGATATCAATTCGAATCCCATTTATAACAATCAATAGCGGTTTAACGCTGTGAATTAAGGACATAACTTTAACAAATCAACGTACAATTAAATATATCTGGGCAATAAGGAGTGCCTGCTGATTTGAAAATAGATACATAATGGTGGAACGCTTGGCACTCGCTATGCTATACTGTAAGTGTAAGGAGCGTTTTCAACCACCTAGTAGGAGGCGCAAACGATATGGCTGAACTTCTAACAGCTGCACCGATGCAATGGATAGATAGCGCCCACATGATGAATAAAGCTGAATATGCGAAAGCTTGTGAGAGCCGGGATGCCCTTTTTTCACTCGGCCAAGTTTTTGATGCGATAAAAAAAGCCTAGATCTGCGTATGCAGGCAGGCTTTTTGTCATCTTCAGTGATTTATCGGGCTGGAACCTGGGTGCTATTCCCATTGGGACCTGCGTTATCGATGTCTGGATCATTGCGGATATCACGTGGCAGTTGTGGCATCACACGACCAACGATATCAGCCATTTGTTCTGCAAAGCCTTGTATAGGTCTTCCTGCTTGAATGTTATCCCGGATGTTGCGTAAGCGTTGATCTAAATCCATATCAGCCGTCACAATTGCATTGACACCATAAGGATCCTTCTTGAGTGCCTCGGCCACCGAATATTTAACGGTACCGACTTTGGCTCGATCAAGCTCCTTCTTAATATTAATGCCGATGACAGCTGTATTGCCGAAGACGACGCAATGTGCGCTTTCAACCTGCTGGATACCCATTGCTAGGTTTTCCAAATGCGCTGCAACCGCCTTAGAATCTTTGATTTCTAGCTTTTGCGGAGCAATTTGTTGAACTTTTACTTGCTTTTGATTCGTATCTTGAGAGGGGGCACCACTTTTCGGCGCTTGACTGCAGCCTACCGCGAGGATCAGTATCAGTCCGCATACGTATATTAGTCTCACCAGAATCGTTCCCTTCTTTCCTTGAATCTCGCGTTTAGTTTGTCCTGTACAGTTAGGTTGTATGTATGAATATAACCAATGATCTAACGCCAAATCTGGGAGGGGACACACCAATGAAAAAAATTTACGTGTTAGATACMAATGTACTGCTTCAGGATCCCAATGCTTTATTCGCATTTGAAGATAATGAAGTGGTCATACCCGCCGTGGTGTTGGAAGAAATCGATTCTAAGAAACGAAATGCGGATGAAATCGGTCGCAATGCTAGACATGTCTCGAGATTACTAGACGGATTAAGAGCCAAAGGCAATTTATCTGACGGCATTACACTTGGGCATGGCGGCAGTATTAAAGTGGAGCTTAACCACCGCAGTTTTGCGAAACTGCAAGATACGTTCGCTGAATTAACGAACGATAATCGCATTCTAGCGGTTGCACTTAATTACCATTTGGAAGAACAAGAAAATGATGTAGCTAGACCAGTCGTTATTGTGAGTAAAGATACGTTGGTTCGAATTAAGGCGGATGTACTGGGTATTCCGGCACAGGATTACTTAACAGATCGGATTGTGRCTCAAACCGACATGTATACCGGTTATATTACACTCTTTGTTCATCCTTCGATCATTGATGAATTCTATTCGTATCGCTTCTTGACCGTGACTTCACTTAATTTGAGCTATATGCTGCACCMGCACGAATTCGTGATCCTTCGCGATGAGCTGGGCTCTTCCAAGTCCGCACTGCTCAAAGTTACACCAGATGCCAAAAAGCTTGAGCCGCTTTACATGAGTAATGATCCCATCTGGGGAATTGCCGCGCGCAATGCGCAGCAGCGAATGGCTCTTGAGCTTTTGCTCAATGACGATATCCCGCTCGTCACCCTAACTGGGAAAGCGGGTACAGGTAAAACGCTGCTTACGTTAGCTGCGGGGCTCATGAAAATTGAGGATGATCGTAAATATAAGAAATTGTTAATTGCTCGTCCGGTCGTTCCGATGGGCAAGGATATCGGTTACCTGCCTGGTGAAAAAGATGAAAAGCTGCGCCCTTGGATGCAGCCGATCTATGATAATTTGGAATACTTATTCGATACCAAAAAACCAGGTGATATTGAAAAAATACTTGCCGGTCTAGGTAGTATTCAAGTAGAGGCGTTAACGTATATTCGAGGACGTTCCATACCTGGGCAATTTATTATTATCGATGAAGCGCAGAACCTCTCGAAACATGAAGTGAAAACGATCGTATCTCGTGTGGGAGAGGGCAGTAAAATCGTTCTCCTGGGTGATCCGGATCAAATTGACCATCCATACCTGGATGCATCAAGCAATGGGCTTACGTACGTGGTAGAGCGCTTTAAACAGGAAGGCATAAGCGGACATATCACATTAGAACGCGGCGAACGCTCGCATCTGGCTCAATTGGCTGCAGATTTGCTCTAAATAGAGAAAAGCCCACATCAGCCGATGTGGGCTTTTTGCTGCATTTACCGAAGAATTTCGATGTTGCAGCGATAAGCTTTGGCAATTCCATGCATGAGCTCTTCGAGCTGCCGATCAACGACGTACACGTCGTGGTCGCCATCTTTGTACTGGGCGATGAGATGCTCTTCAACCTGAAGGGCGGCTTGATCAACCTCAACGGCGGGACTATTCGCTGTAAAGCGGAAAGGGATCACGATTTTATCGTATAAGTAGTTATGTTCTGCGCGACTAGTGAACCCGTAGTCACTGAATAAATCCGTCAATTCTGCTTCTTCAACAAGCAAACGGAGCTCCATTACCGTGGTTTCAATATTAAAATGGGCCATGACTTCAAGCGCAGCGCGTTGCTGCTCTTCGTTACTAACAATCAGCATTTCTTTATCACGATCGAATAACTCGACTTTGCCGGCAAGCGCTTTGACGATTTGGGCGTAGAAGCCAGGTATTTTTCCGTCGGGTAGATCCATCATTAGACCAATTTTGAATTCCATTTTTGTTGTTCCTCACTTTTCCATGCATTATTCCTACTAGTTTTAGTTTACAGAGATAATTTGAGTTTCACAACTACCACGCCTTTTTTGGTTTCAACACTGATCACATCGAGGTAGCTCACTACTTTTTTCGGTACAAAACCTAAAGAAAATTCTTTCGTAAAGTCTGCGATGGTCGTATCTGGCAGCTTAAAGCTGTTAAATTCAAGATTATTAACAACAAAGCTGACTTCATTCAAGTTCTCTGCGTTCGTAAGAAGGACGAAGTTCCCTTGTATGGCTATCTGCAAGTCACCTTTTTTGCCAGTCGCGACCATAGCCCCATCTTTGAATTCAAAGTTCAACGTTTTCAGAAGRTCGCTSTTGGAATGCAGATACGTATTGAAATCTGTGTCTGTCAAATTGACAACGGGCGTCGTGGATGTGATGCTAATATACTTACTGTCGGACATAAGGAATTGTGGCAGCTCGCGGAAAGCCGAAGATAAATTATCCAGATAATCTCTCGCCAAAGGCAAGCCTTCTTGCTTCCATTGATCATTTAAGCTCTTGATTTGGGTTGCAATAGCTTGCGCTTGTGCACTGACAGCCAGCTGTTTGTCCAATTCTTCTTGAAGCTTGACGAGTCGCTCGCGCTGCTCGAGGAATTTAGTTTTGGTATTCTGCAGCTCAGTTCGCGAATTCGCTAGTTCCGTTTGTAACTTAGTGAGTTTCTGAAAGGAATCCGTAAACTGCGCGAGTGAACGATGGTCATTCGTGATGATCATCTGTAAGTATTCGAACATGCGCAAGACGTCAGTAAAGGAATTTGCCGCGAAAAGTAGCATCCAGATCGAGTCTCGATCTCCTGTATAGTACGCTCGAAGCACTTTGCCTGCATGCTTGCGAGTTGCATCCACATTACCGTTTTGCTTTACGATATCTTGTTCATTCTGTTTGATTTGCTCACCGATTTTGGTATCCTGCTCGTTAAGACGAGCGACCTCTTTATCGATTTCGAAAATAGTGAGCCCTTTCTGGAGCAACTCCTTGGTTTCATCTTGAGGTGATTTCGTTTCTTCGGCCAAAGCGCCTCCAGAAGGCAATGTGATTTGTATGAGCAAAACAATGGATAACAGCAAGGCTGTGAGTTTTTTAGAATTCATTGATGGTATTCTCCCCCTATGAATAGATTATCATATTTCTATTAAATGAAGCACAAAAAAATACTTACCTTCGGGGAAAGGTAAGTATTTAACTCCATGCCTATTTTTTGGCAGCCGGTGTTAAGAGCTTGAGAATATCATCAAAACTCTTCACTTTAGCAGGGATTTCCTTTGTCAGAGGTGCACCTTGATTAATCGCATCCGTGGTTTGATGGAGTGTAATGTGATTGTCGAGGACTTTACCATCTAGCGTTACTGAGAATGTGATATCGAGCGTCTGATCACGAATAAAGCCTTGATCATCTATCGCGATCTTCATGCTGCTAGGTGCTTTAAGCGCTAGTGAAGCCATCCCATTTTTCTTGAGTGCTTCGGCTTTATCAGCTGTTAGTAAACCATTTGTTTGTAAGGTACCAATGAATTCTGGTAATTTCGCTTGGAATTGCGTATTGATTTCTTTTACATTTTTGGTAGTCAGATCAACTTGAATCGATTTAGCTGAGGATCCGTCAGTTAGTTTAATGGGATCTTTGGCTTGCTTAAACCACTTCGCATCCAATCCTTCGAAAATCAATTTCGTAAGAGCAGCGGATACTTGAGGTGTATTTTTCAACGTGTCAGCCGTTAATGGACTAGCCGTTGTGCTGCTCATTTTTTGTAAATCTATGGCATAGAACTCATCAGCTGTCTTATTTAAGGCTGGCATATTAAAATACAATTTGCTATCTTTAATGAGAATTGGTATATCGATGGGGGACGTAGATCCCTTGGGCGTTATACGTAAGTCTGATTGATATTGAAGGGGGTCTACTTGGCTAATGCCCTTCCACGTAATCGTGCTCTCTCTGATCAAGGATAATAACCCATTGGTAAGAGGGTTTGCTGATTTCATTAAACCATCACTGATTGCGAGAGTCGTGCTTCCATCGAACGTATAAGATTTCAATTCCGATTGTTTGTTTACGGATTGTTGAAATGCTTCTTTAACTTGCGTATTGTCTGTGCAAGCGGTCAACGAGACGAGGCCAATTGCCGTTATCGCTGTTAGGGTAATCCATTTTTTTGTCATGCTGGGCTGTCTCTCCTTCCATAATCCTTTATCATTATAAGGGTTTCTTATTCATTTGTCTGTAAGTAAAGAACTGGGGGTTTACAATCGTGCATCAACTAGGGCCTGCTAGCATTGTCGAGGTACTGAAGGAGCGTATTAGTTCGACACTAGATCAAAGAATATCCTTTCGAGACTATATGGAAATATGCTTATACCAGGAAACTGTCGGTTATTACCGAAAGGATCAAATAAAGATAGGTAAACAAGGAGATTTCTATACCAGCTCTTCCATAGGAACCGTAATGGGGGAAATGGTTGCTTCTTTCATATATAACCATCTACGAACGCAATCCAATCTGCCGCATCATCTTGAAATTGTTGAATGGGGGGGAGGCAATGGGCGAATGGCACGCCAATTGCTTGATGAAATGAATCAGGCTGCACCMGATATATATGAGCGATTAACGTATACGCTTATTGAATCGAGTGCCTATCACCGCCAGTTGCAGCAAGAAAGGCTTGTTGCACATGTGGAGCGAATTCGATTCGTGGATGAAACAGTTTGGTTAAGTGAGCCTCCAAGCGATCATGTATATGTATTGGCAAATGAATTGCTGGATGCCTTCCCGATTCACCGCCTGCAATACAAAGATGGGGCCTTTCACGAATCGTATGTGATATGGCAGGAGCAAGAGCCTCTTTTACAAGAAATCTGGTTACCTCTTGGACCTGGACGCATATTAGACTATCTAAATGCCTTAGAAGTTCAATGGCAAGAAGGGCAGATTAGTGAATTGAATCTAGAGGCGGTAGATTGGTATGTCCGACTTTCGGGACGGATGCTAAGCGGGTGCGTAATAGCAATTGATTATGGAGATAGGGAGGAGGAGCTGTACGCCTCTCATCGGCATCAGGGGACATTAATGTGCTATCGGAAGCACGAAGCCCACGATAATCCTTTGATCGACCCAGGTGAACAGGATATTACGGCTCATGTTAATTTTAGCTTATGTCAAAAAGCCGCGGTTTCAGCAGGGTTCGAACCATATGTGTATCAGACGCAGCGTCAGTTCTTAGTTGAGCAGGGCATTTTGGAAAAACTGCAAAATCATTTCGATCCGAATCCATTTAGTGAGGTGTCCAAAAGAAATCGTTCAATCCGACAATTACTGTTAAGTGATGGAATGAGTGAATTGTTTAAGGTGTTTGTTTCAATTAAAAAAGGTGAATCGGCATAATTGCCGATCCACCTTTTTGCTCGTTATCTGCGTTAGACGGACATTTTGAAAAATGACCAATACGTAAATCCGCTGAAGGAGATAATCATGTATCCCCAGAACAGCAATATGTAAGTACGTTCTGACAAGCGCATATAGCCTAGAATGACGAATACGGCAGTTTGAAAAAAGAAAATCAGAGACATAGGTATCATATCGCCAGCTAAGCTCATTAGTGCGATAACAAGTGTCCAAAAACCTAGAACCCGAAACATGCGATCCATTCTCGTTACATCCCCCTCTCGTACCACGTTGCACAATAACTACAACACATTATACCGTTTGATCCAAGTGGTGTAAACCGTCAAACGGTGACGAAATTGAAAACATTTCATCATATAGACGTAGTATGTCTTTTTATACGAATCTCATGTATGAGTGTCAAAAAATTTGGCAATACCATTTAGTATCAAATAGATTCTATGAACTCTAGTACGGGCATAGAAATAGTAATAATGGCAACGAATCAATTGATACCTGTCTGACTAATTGATTCTTCTTTATGATGTATCCGCAGGTAGGAGAGAATTTGATCAGGAATCGAAGCTCCCGAAAAGGAGAGACTTTGCTCTCCGACCAAAGATCCCTATAATTTGTTAGGAGGTTTGGCCTTATGTCGGCAATTAGACAAGATGCTTGGAGCGATGAAGACGACTTAATTTTAGCGGAGTTGACTGATTGTGCCTCAGATGTACGCCTATAAATCAGTGAAATGGCTGCAAGGTATCGAGTTAATCGAGAAAGAGCACATGGGGTATTGGGAAGTACGGGGCTACGA
>NZ_JBFTPF010000107.1:0-13432 GCF_056398345.1 Paenibacillus sp. 01T442 | reverse complement strand
ACTTAGTTCCGCTAAGAGCCTCTTGGGCTACTTTGATGCGTTGCTCATCATAAAGGATATTGCTTTTCATACATTTCATTCCCCCTCACCGATATTGTACCTTATTGCATATTGATGACTCCAATCCAATTAGGGGGCTTCAGAGGATTGGCTGAAATTAACAACAGAAAATCCATCTATTTACTTTAACAGCCGAAATCCTGTCCATTTAGATGTATAAAATCCATTTATTTACCGCATCACTTAGGTGGAAGTTTTCGTCCAACGCACACGGATTCTTAATGCGCGTTGGGGCAGACACATGTCGGCGGTCAACATACTTTCTGGCGTACAAATGAAAAACAAGTCTAGTAAATGGGCTCAATCGTGCGCCCTTTACTAGACTTGTTACCCTAATTTCTTTAGTATTTCCGTGTCGTAACATCCCGCTTGGCTGTGTCTTGCGCGAAGATTCCCTCGGCAGTAATAATATTGACCGGAATTTCTTTCCCTGCCGCAAGCTCCTTGGCGGCTTTAATAATTTGCGGTCCCAAAAGCGGATTGCATTCTACAGACATATTCAACTTACCAGCGGTCATAGCCTGAAAAGCAAGCTTCGTGGCATCCACGGAAATCACGCCAATATCTTTGCCAGGCTTCATCCCCGCCTGTTCAATGGCCTTGATGGCCCCAAGCGCCATATCATCATTATGAGCAAACACATACTGAGGCACATGACCTTCAGCAATGATCTTCGACATCAATTGTTGACCGCTAGCATACGTAAAATCGCCTACTTCCGAGGCAATAATATTGAAATTGGCTTGCTGAGAAAGCACTTCCTCAAAGCCTTGTCTCCGTTCAATCGCGGGAGCTGACCCCGRTGTACCCTGCAACTCTGCAATTGTCGTGACCCCGCTCACGTTTTTCTTATTCTCGACAAGCCAACGCGCTGCGCGGCGTCCTTCTTCAACAAAGTCAGACCCTATGAACGTCGTCCATAAGGAATCATCCTCGACTTTCACCTTACGATCCGTCAATATAATCGGAATACCTGCAGCTTTGGCCTCAGCCAAAACTTCATCCCAGCCTGACTCAACAAACGGCGTAAATGCGATCACATCCACCTTGGACTTAATAAAGTTGCGAATAATGGCTATTTGTCTTTCTTGATTTCCTTCTGCATTCTGGATGAGCAAATCAATGGCAGGATCTTTCCCCGCAGTGGTCATAATCGATTCCGTATTCGCTGCACGCCAACTGCTTTCGGAGCCAACAACGGCAACGCCAAGCTTCATCTTCTTCGTGTTTCCAGTCCCCGGAATGATTTTTGGCAAAGACTCAGCTTCGTCACCGTCAACATTACCAGGGTAAGCGTTATCATTTGTAATCACATGACTGCGTAAAATAATCTTCTTCGGAATAACCTTTTCTTGATTCAAAATATCAAGGGCATACTGAATGGACTCTTTCCCACCAGTTGGACTTGTTACCGTACCGCTAAGCGTGCCTTGCTTGACCAGATCGTAACCACCGTTCATCGTCTCGAGTCCATCAATTCCGATGATTTTCACATCATGCAATCCGAGGGACTCGACAGCACGATACGCCCCAAGCGCCATGGCATCACTGTGAGCAAATACGAGCTTAATATCTGGTTCTGCCGTTAATGTTCGTTTCAACTCATCTTCCGCCTGATCACGCCGCCAATTGCCATCAATGACTTTGGTAATATGCAGCGCCGGAGTCTTCTCCAGATAGTCACGAAAGCCGAGACTTGTTTCCTCCACGGATGAGGAGCCTATTGCTCCTTTGATCTCAACAATTTTCGAAAACTTGCTTCCTAATAAATCAGCAGCCAACTTACCCGACTTCTTACCTATGGCTAAATTATCAGAGCCAATGAACATGGAATAATCATACCCTGTGACGCCTCGGCCAAGTACGATAACCGGCATATCCTTATAGGCCTCTTTGACAATAGGCGTGAGCTTCTCCGAATCATTTAAAGAGATGATGAGAAGATCAATTCCATAATGTAAAAGTTTTTGCACATCATTGATTTGCTTTTCACTATTTTCAGCGGCATCCGTAAAAATAAGTCTGACATTCTTATGTTTCTCGGCCTCATTGCGAATTTCATTGTACATGGCAATTTGCCTGGATTCATTCAAGTTCGGCTGGCTGATCCCGATCAGGAAATCCTTGTCGGCCTTATCCGACTTTAAACTAACAACGCCAAAAATGGCTAGAATGATGGCCGTAAGCGCCATCACTCCAATAAATCCATATCCAACTAAACGCTTCTGTGAGTTCCCAATCATATGTCTATTCCCCACGTCTTCTATATTCCAATGGCGATACACCCATCACTTTTTTGAACGTATGACTGAAATAATGCTGTGATTGATAGCCAACTCGCCTCGAAATCTCATACATTTTAGATGTGKGGTCGTTCAAATATTGAATCGCTTTTTTAATTCGGATATCCGTTAGACAATCAATAAATGATTTGCCGAGATCCCGTTTTAACAATTTGCTTAAATAGGTCGCATTCACATTCATCTGCTCGGCAACCTCAGACAATGATAGATCTTCTCTGTAATAGTAGGTTTCCAAATATTTCTTCGTCATCATTACAATCGGTGTCAATGTATTTTCTTTGCTGAGGCTGTTCTTCAACTCATGATAAAGCGAAGGAATCTCCTCCAGCTGTTCGGTGACAACATGGGTAAGGAGCATGCTGACACCCAAATATTGCTGCACGGAATGTTCAAACTCCTCATACTTCGCATGCAGAGCCGTCAGATCGCTTACTTGCGAGATCGCAACAATGAATCCATGTTCAACGCTGAGAACTGCAGATATCGGAACCTCAGGAAGCATTTCGGTCAAAATATTTTTGATTGCAAACTCGAGCAGCTGCGGATCCCATGTCTTCGCCGGTGCATTGATCGTCATTTTGCCCAGAGATTTCACTAGAAGTAGACTGACAGGTCCTTGAAAATGCAGCTGATAGAACTCATGATCCTCGTCAAATTGATCCTGTGTTAGTCTTTCCGTAATCCAACTGCGCAAAAAATCTTCCCGCATGGTCACGGCTTTGTCTTCAAATTTATGATTCATCCACTGTGTGTATCTTTGCTGAATCCGATCTTTGTTTAAAACCTCTGCTGCTTTGCTTACAACGGCTTGAAGTTCTGATTTCTGAACAGGCTTCAATAAATAATCGAAGACATTCAGTCTAACTGCTTGTTGCGCATAAGAAAACTCATCATGCCCCGATATCACAATGACTAAGCATCCAGGAACCTCATTTTGCAAGCGTTCAATAAGTTCCAGTCCACCCATAATAGGCATATTAATATCGACAAACATGAGATCAGGACGTACGGTAGCAGCTACTTCAAGAGCTTGTTGGCCATTCTCAGCTTCAGCCACAACCTGTATGCCCATATCTCCCCATGGCAGCGCTTTACATAGACCATTGCGAATGCGAGGCTCATCATCTGCAATCATCAGTTTCAACATCCGTTGTCACCTCATCCTGTTTTTTTAACAACTTGTATCAAAGGATGCCTCACTTCAATAGTTGTCCCTTTGCCAAGTTCACTAAAAATCTGAAGGCCATAAGCCATACCGTAGGTGAGCTGTATCCGCTCATTCACGTTGAACAAACCGATGCCATACTGATCCGAACGCTGCTTCTCACCGCGTAAAATCTGATTAAGCTCTTCCAATTTCTCTGGCGGAATACCTGCCCCATCATCCTGAATACGGAAATAGATCATATCCAAATGCCTCTCTGCACTAATGCTGATCGTACCTTTCCCTGTTCGCGCTTTGATCCCGTGATAGATCGCATTTTCAATCAAGGGCTGCAGAATGAGCTTCAGCACAAAGTATCGGTACAGCTCTTCCGAAATGTCAAACTGAATATCCAACTTATCCATATAACGTGACATCTGAATAATCATGTAGCTTTCTGCGTGTTTCACTTCGTCTCGAATCGGAATCCACTCATAGCCTTTATTCAAGCCAATCCGGAATAGATTCGTCAGCGCCCCAATAATTTCAATGATATCGTCAGCTTCATATTCTTGGGCCATCCATTGAATGGTATCCAGCGTATTGTAGAGGAAATGCGGCTTTATTTGCGCTTGCAGCACTTGCAGCTCCGCTTCCCGCTTTTTCTTCTGTTCCACATAAACAAGATTGATTAGATTGTTAATTTCTTCCAACATATGATTGAAGCTGTTCCCTAATTGGCCAATCTCGTCTTTACTTTTTGGAACGAAACGCTGATTTAATTCCCCATTCTTGACATTGGTCATCAGACTCATTAACTTGCGTATAGGTCGAATGAGCGTCCCCGTAAAATACGTCGATAAGAACACTGCCAGCGCCAAGGTAATAATGGTTACAATCAGGGTGTACAGTTGAATATCCTTAACAACCTTCTCATAATCATCATTCGGAATGACACCGATAAACTTCCAATTATTCGTAGTGGAGTCATTATACAGAATGCGATACCGCTGATCTTTAATCGTTTGCGTAAAGCTACCTTGCTGACCATTATGCAGCATATCGCTTTGAATCCGATACACAATATTGTTCGTTGGCGCATACAAAATTTGGTCTTGGTAATCGAGAATGTACATAAATCCAGACTTACCTAGTTTGAGATTCTCGAATATCGATTTCAGCATATCCATGCGCAGATCCATCAGAACGACACCTAGGATTTCATGAGTTTGCGGATCCTGCACAGCGTGTACTAACGATAAGACATCGTAGGAACTGTAGTTCTGTGAGGTGGCAACATTACGTCCAATGGGATTACTAATGATCAACGTTTCGCCTGGTGCTTTAATCGCGTCCTGATACCAGTCCTCTTCCGTTAGCGAATCCCGTGTGATCCGATCCATTTCATAAGACACATAGGACCCCTTCTGGTTGACAAACATGATTCCGGTTACTTCCTTGTTTCTCATGGCATACATCGTCATCATTTTCGTAATCTGTGAATTGTCTCCAGTTAATGGTCCTGAAACTGTAGCCATTCTCAAGAACTGACTGGAAGATGCATCCTCACTAATATAGGAGAGCACATCTTCTAGGTGACGGATATAGAGATCGACATTACTTTCAACCTGATGAATCATTTGCAGCGTATTCGCGTCTGCTTGATTTTCAGAGAACGTGCTGTAGGCCCTGCTCCCCCATAAACTTAACGCAAGAATCGAAATGAGAATAATAATTAGAAAGATACTATTCAGCTTAAATCGGATGCTGCGATCCTGCCAGTAACGAATGAGTACACTCACCCCGATCCTCCTCTGTCGTATCTTCCTCTCTTTCTAGTTTTTATACTATCATATCTCAACGGCATTTTGGATTCGCTTTTTTAACTTCTTGCTCGTGGCTGGATTGCGGTTTCTTTCTCTTCGAGCAACAATGACACGCTGTAACGCGATGAAAGCAAACAGGAGGAATCCGATTACGATCTTCGTCCACCACGAACTAAGTGAGCCTTGAAACATAATAATCGTTTGGATAACGCCTGCGCTTAATACGCCAAGCATAGGACCAACTAAATAACCGAATCCTCCTGTTAGCAAAATACCGCCAATGACACAAGCCGCAATCGCATCCATCTCTCCGCCCATCAAATGCAAACCATAACCAGAAAGCATATAGAAGGTGAACACAATACCGCTTAATGCGGAGCAAAAGCCACTGATCGTATAAACAGCCATTTTCGTTGCATAAACGGGCAGACCCATTAGTTCAGCGGAACGTTCATTCCCGCCAATCGCATACACATTGCGGCCAAATGCTGTGAATTTGGACACATAGATGGCTGCTGCTACCATAACTAGGGCGATAACAACTCCAACCGAGATATTACCGCTGCCTGGCATTGGAATTCTGTAGTTCGAAATGGCGCTATAGATCGAATTATCGATCACAATACTTTCAGGACTTATCAAAAAGCACGTACCTCGCGCCAAAAACATACCGCCTAACGTAACAATCCAAGGGTGGATGTTAAACCGGCAAATCAGATACCCTTGCACATAGCCAAATCCTGTACCAAGCACCAGCACAGACGGCATCACGACAAAAGGATGAATACCTGCTCGCAGCATCACGGCAGAAATAACACTGATTAAAGCAATTAAAGAGGCGACCGATAAATCAATTCCGCCTGTAATAATGACGAAGGCCATGCCCGTTGCTACAATAATTAGAAAGGCATTATCTACAAATAAATTCAGAAATACTTGCATGGAAAAAAAGCTATCAAACATCGCTGAACCCGCAGCGTACAGCGAGAGGAATAAAACAATCGTCGCTAGAATGGTGATGTTAGCCGATGTAATTCTAAATCGTAGTTTCATTAACAAGCACCTTCTTTTCACTTTTTCTATGGAATAGACTGTTCAATTTCAAAGTTAACACTTCGGATTGAACCAAGCTTACTAGAATAATAACGACTGCCTTTACGACCATAACTGATTCCGAGGGAACACCAAGTGTATAGATGGTGGTCGTCATGGTTTGAATGAAGAGTGCCCCTAAGACCGTGCCTCCTAAGTAAAAACGTCCACCACGCATCGAGGTTCCCCCAATGACTACAGCTAGAATAGCGTCTAGCTCAAACCAAAGCCMTGCATTGTTGGAGTCTGCTCCCGTAATATTGGAGGAAACGATAATGCCAGCAAGCCCAGCGCAAAATCCACAAATAATATAAACCGTCAACATGATACGGCTTGCATGAATCCCCGTAAACTCACTGGATACACGATTGGAGCCAACCGATTCCAAAAACAAACCAAAGGCGGTCTTCCGCGTGACCAAATAGAGAGCTAGGAAAACAAAGGCTGCAATTACCACAGAGAAAGGTATGCCTAACAGATAGCCACCGCCTACAAACCGATAGGCTTTGTTGGAGATCGTAATAATTTGACCTCCCGAGATGAGCTGTGCGATACCACGCCCTACTGTCAGCAGAATCAGTGTTGCGATCATCGGTTGTATTTTCAGCTTGGCGACCAGTATGCCGTTCCAGAAGCCGCATAGGGCACCAATCGCTAATCCTGCTCCTAAGGCGATAACAAACGGAACATGCTTTTGCATTAGAAAAGCAGCTAATGAAGCCGAAATGGCCAGTACAGAGCCTACGGAAATATCAATGCCTTCCATCGCAATGACAAGCGTCATCCCAAGCGCAATAATTAATATCGGTGTTCCACGATTCAGAATATCAATGAGACTCCCAAATAAGTGACCATCTTGCATACGAATATTGAAAAAGCCCGGTGTAAAAAAAGCATTGAAGATTAAGATTAAAATAATGCCAACAGAGGGCCATAATAACTTCTTTTGTGCCAAATTCTCATATAGGGTGTTAAATGGCTTCATCTCTGCTCCCTCCTTCTGCAATCATATGCATAATTCGTTGTTCCGTTATATCTTCACCCGTCAACTCGCCGATAATATCGCGATCTCGCAATACCATGACACGATCACAACATCCAATAATCTCTTCCCATTCCGATGTAATCATCAGAATCGTCATGCCTTCCGCTGCGAGCGACAATATTAATTTGCGAATTTCCGCTTTGGAGCCGATATCGATTCCCCTAGTCGGTTCATCCAAGATAAGCAGCTTCGGATTCGTAGCCAACCAACGAGCTAAAATGGCTTTCTGTTGATTTCCCCCACTCAACTGATCAATGCGTTGTTCCATACTGGACGCTTTAATATGCAGAAGATCCGTATAGTGGTTCGCAATCTCCTGCTGTTTACGCAAGGATAACGGCTTGAACAATCCGCGTTTGGCTTGCAAAGCGAGAACTATATTTTCCCGGACCGTCAACTCACCGACAATCCCTTCAACCTTACGTTCCTCTGGGCAAAAGGCAAACCCATGTTCAATCGCTTTCATAGGAAACATCACTCTCATCTGTTCACTGCCGATGGATAATGCTCCCTCATCCGCCTTATCGATACCAAAAATCAGCTTAGCCATCTCTGTTCGCCCAGAGCCGAGCAGCCCAGCGAGTCCTAAAATTTCTCCTTTATGCAACGTTAAATCGAATGGATTGATAGAGCCCTTGCGGCCCAGTTGCTTCGCCGAAACCCATACTTCGTTTTTCTTCATGCCAACCACTTTGCTCTTGTTCTCTTCTTCTTTCCACTCTCTGCCAATCATTTTGGAAATCAACTGCATTCTAGGAAGTTCTTCTGTTGAATACTCCCCAACAAGTTCACCATTTCGAAGAACGGTAATTCGATCAGAAACCTCATACACTTGGTCCATAAAATGGGTGACGAAGACGATCGCCATTCCTTCATCTCTCAGCTTTCGCATGATTCGAAATAGCTCTTTGACCTCCTGTTGATCGAGACTCGATGTCGGTTCATCTAGAATAAGCAATCCCGATGAAATATCGACCGCACGTGCAATCGCGATCATTTGTTGGAGTGCGATGGAGAATTCCGCCAACGGTTTGGTTACATCGATTTGAATGCTAAGTCGCGCCAGCAGCTCCTCCGATTTGCGATTCATCACTCCCCAATCGATTGCCCCTCCTTTTTTGCGAGGCTGTCGACCGATAAATAAGTTCTCCGCTACGGAGATGTTGGGACATAGATTCACTTCTTGATACACCGTGCTAATCCCCAGTGCTTGCGCATCTTTCGGTGACTTAATGCGTACGTTCTGGCCGTTAAGGAAAACTGTGCCTTTATCCATCTCATAGACACCTGTCAAAACTTTAATCAAGGTGGATTTTCCTGCGCCATTTTGTCCCATCAATGCATGAATTTCTCCTCTTCGAAGCTGAAAATCCACATTCGTTAAAGCTTTGACACCGGGAAAAAATTTACTGACTCCGCTCATCACTAACAAGGGATGTTCTTGCATATGGCACTCGCTCCTCTATCGATTTATGAAACGAAATCAAGAGCATCGAACCCGCTCTTGATTTCGTTTTCTCTCTATGACTCCTGTATGTTGTCAACCATTAACATTAGTATTTACGATTTGGAAGCGCATCGATTGCTTTTTGGCCGGAGAACACGTCTTCATTGGATTTAATCCATTTCGGAACTGTTTTACCCGCTTTCAAATCTTTCGCCGCTTGATACAATTGTGGTCCTAGCAACGGATTACATTCTACAACGGTATTTAGCTTGCCAGCTTTAATCGCTTCGAACGCTTCTTTAATCCCATCGATGGATACGATTTTCACATCTGTGCCTGGCTTTTTACCCGCTTCTTCAATGGCTTGAATCGCACCTAGCGCCATGTCATCGTTATGTGCGTAAACGCCTTGAATATCTTTACCTTCTGGCGATTTAAGAATGGCTTCCATGACTTGTTTACCTGTTGCACGGTTAAAATCACCGCTTTGGGATTTTACGATTTTAATGTTCGGATGTTTTTTCATTTCATCATCAAAGCCTTTTTTACGATCATTTGCTGCGCTCGCGCCAACTGTTCCTTCAAGCTCAACAACGTTCCCTTTGTCTCCCATGTGTTCAGCCAACGCTTTAGCTGCATTCTGACCTTCCGTGATGAAGTCAGAACCGATGAAGCTTGTGTACAAATCTTCGTTTTTCTTATCAATACCACGGTCAACTAGAATAACTGGGATTTTAGCGTCTTTTGCTTCTTTTAGAACAGCTTCCCAACCTGTTTCAACAACAGGAGCCATGGCGATGACATCTACTTTTTGAGCGATGAATGAACGGATTGCTTTGATTTGGTTCTCTTGTTTTTGTTGCGCATCGGAGAACTTTAAGTCAATTGTCGGATCAGCTTTCGCTGTATCTTGAATGGATTGTGTTTCCGCACCGCGCCAGCCGCTTTCCGCACCAATTTGCGAGAAACCGATCACTAGCTTGCTGTCGCCAGCTTTGGCAGTCGCTTCCGTTGTCTTTGCCGTGTCAGGCGCTTTCGTTGCCGAAGTTGTTTCTGTTTTGGTCCCGCATCCGGATACCAATGTTGCTAAAACCGTTGCTGCCACTAGGGCCCCCATGAATCTCTTTTTTTGCACCATTTGTGTTTCCTCCTCTAATTAAATGCTTACAATGTAATTGTAGCTTTCTGCGGTGTAAGCGTCTTTACACGCAAAAGTCATTTTTTGCACTATTCCGTCATACCCACTGAAAAGTGGGGCATAGATGTTAAGAAGGGCAGATCTCATGGATCTGCCCCTCTCTGCAACGCGCTATACCTATGCCATGTTATTGGATAATTGCTCTTGCTAAGGCTGCCAGATCGACAATATCAATGACACCATCGTTGTTCAAATCTAACTTCTGCACTTGCGCCCAATTCGGACTGGATGAGGAGAGGCCATAGCTGAAGGCTAGAATGCCAAGATCGCCAATACTCACTTTGCCATCTGAGTTAACATCCGGCGAGTTTGGAGTTCCCCCGCCTGTCACTTGCACGTTGAACGAGACCGGTGCCATTAACGTCTCCACGCCCTTTGCATTGGCAATTCGCGCTGGAGAGATTGAGATGCTCGCATTGTCTGTTGCCCTTAGCGCTTTCCAATGTAGCGTTAGCAAATCGCCATCTGTGGTTACAGTATTCGCTGCGCCAAGACTTGCAAGCAAGATATGTGCTTGCCCTGTGGCAACCTTTTTAAAGCCAAGTACAACGAGACCTTCCTTCTTGGATACGGCCGATTCAAGATCAAGCTTATCCCCATTATAGTTAATGAGCAGATCCTGAGCGTAAACCGCATCCTCTGCTCTACTCGGCACATGCGTCAAGCCATACGTCATCTCGAATTGTTGGCCAGCTGGAACGGCCGTCGCACCTGACAATGTTCCCGCTACTTCGTTCGTTTCGATGACATTCGGTACATCTGCCTTATACATCGTCAAATAGTCCAAATTCACATTACCAATGGAACTGTTATCAATTCGATAACTGATGACGTTTTTACCTGCTTGCAGACGTAAACGCTGCGAATCGGTAAACCATTCATCCCAACTAATGGCTGTTTTATCAGGGAAAATAGATTTAGCAAATACACCATTCACATAGACATTGATTTTGGCTCTGCCTGGCAATTGCGTTGTCGGGTTATTCGTGGATTCCCCATTCACTTGTTCACCATAGGCATAACGTGTACCAACGATATAATCACTGGCTTCCTGGGCCTGTACGACGAAGCTAGCTTCAGCTCCAGATGTTGTTGGCAAATGAATATAACCTGTTCCTTGATAATTGGTATGCGTATTGTCCGGGGTAATATCACCGTAAAGAACCGCATTTTCAGCTTGATACATATCCCCTTGACCGAGATCTCCAGAAGGCAGGTCTTGCCATTCATTCGGTGAAACGGGCTGGCCAAAGTTAGGTGTAACATCTGGATTCCAATCAAATTTCTTGATATTCACTTCACGCCACCAATTGCGTCCAGTATCTTTATACACACGTGAATGATAGATCATCCAATCTTCCGTGCCGTCAGCAGACTTCACAAATCCTGCTCTAGCGGGGCCCGATACTTCACTCGTTGCTACGAAAACATCATTCGTGCGCGACCAAGAACTCGGATTTAATATATTTCCATCGGTATTCATAAAATAGGACAACCGATAGCCATTGGACGCGTAGTCACCTTCTGACATGGTGATAAATACTTTACCGTCTTTTTGTAACACACGCGGACCTTCCCCGCCTCCGCCTGGCAAGAAGGAGCGATCTACAGAGATCGTATACGGATTATCCATTGGAGCGATAGCAGGTCCAATCGGTTCACCTGCGCCCAACGTACCCCAAACGGCATATAATTGTCCCTGATGATCAAAAACCGTAAAGTCATTCGCTTGCTTATACACGCCATTCTCACCAGCATAAATAGCCCCTTTATCTATGAATGGACTTTGCGGATCCGAAGTGGTCGATTCCAATACTGTAGCCATATGCTGATAGCCGTAATCCTGCCGATCCGCACAGTAATAGATGTACCATTTTCCATTAAAGAAGAAGATTTCGGGTGCAAATATACGCGTTTGCGTCCCCATTGAATCAAATACAAGCACCTTTTCACCTTGATCGGTCAGTGTGCGCGATTTGGACACATACACTTTATTATTGGAGTCCAAGTTACTTGAGGATACGAAATAATAATACCCATCATGATACGTGACGAAAGGGTCCTGCCCTTGATAAAGCGGGTTGTTAAACTTGTTAAATACCGCCCTGCTTGTGACGCCCATTTCTTTCATAAAATCGGATCTGGCAACGGACACGTTTTGGATCGCTTGCGAGAGCAGCGCCACCTTTTCATCATCATTTAATGCTTGGGAATCAATGGTGTTTAGCGTTGTCTGGGCAGTTACCTTCTGGGTGTGGAGGTTGTTTAGTTCGTCTGAGGTGACTTTATTTGCGAAATTGTCCGCTAAGTAATCCATCTTTTGAATTTCAGCAGTCAAATCTTCTTTTTTCGTGACGAGGACATGTTCAGATGGCAGATACAACGCTGATTCGGGCACGACTTCTCTACGTTGGCTGGCGCTTTCCCACTCCATGCGCAACCAGGAGCCACCCCAGCCTTGCAGATATTCAACCTTGATATCATAATGCTTCCCTGCTTCTAACGAAATGGCAACACTGTCCTGCGGGTTATCCCATGTTTGTTGCCAGAAATCAATAATCTTTTCACCGTTAATCCATAATCGGAAACCATCATCGCCAACCATATGGAATGTGTAATCCTCGGAATAATTAGGGACAATGGTGCCTGTAAACCGGGCTGTATTATAATCGGGTGTACCCGACAATTGGTTGAAAATACTTGTAAACGAGTCCCCATTTAGATTAGCAACAGCTCTTTCTCCTCGGAAATCATCGAAGTTAAACACCGTAATATCTTGACGATCATTCGGATTTTTTTCACATTTATAGAAATCTCCCATCAATCCATGACCATCCGAAGTTGGATCTGCTGCACGAACGTTCAATGGTACGTTTACTGTGCCTGTGACCAGAATGCAGGCCATGAGTATGCCGATGACTGCTTTTTTCATTTGTTGCTCCTCCTACGTTCTCGAATTCATTGCTATCGCTACATGCTAGTAAAACAACCGATTGGACTCCTACACTTGCCTACCTAATTCCTCCTTTTCCCATACTTAACGCTTGACTTAAACTTAGCATATTTATCCAAATTTAGATTTGTAATATCCCGCACTTTTGTTCAAATTTCTTCCTTTACTTCAGCCACAACTTCTACCGCTACTTATACTTATACCTCTACCTCTACCTCTACTTCTACCTCTACTTCTACTTCTACTTCTACTTCTACTTCTACTTCTACTTCTACTTCTACTTCTACTTCTACTTCTACTTCTACTTCTACTTCTACTTCTACTTCTACTTCTACTTCTACTTCTACTTCTACTTCTACTTCTC
>NZ_JBFTPF010000106.1:0-13733 GCF_056398345.1 Paenibacillus sp. 01T442 | reverse complement strand
ATAACTTAGTTCCGCTAAGAGCCTCTTGGGCTACTTTGATGCGTTGCTCATCATAAAGGATATTGCTTTTCATACATTTCATTCCCCCTCACCGATATTGTACCTTATTGCATATTGATGACTCCAATCCAATTAGGGGGCTTCAGAGAAATCGGATAAATTAGCTACAGGAAATCCAGTTATTTCTCAAGAAAGTGATAAAACCCTCTGATTAGCTGTAGGTTTTCCAGTTATTTTATTGGGCACAGTTTTGAAATGAGATGGTATCTTATAGAAACGTGCTGAGGACCGCACTCGTCTAGTTGGTTACACATGAAAAAAAGACCTAGCGTTTGCGCTAGGTCCAAAGCGGCTTGACTTCGATGCCGCATTGGTTCAACAGCGCGCGGATATCGCGCGCGAATTCCACGGCGTGCACCCCATCGCCGTGGATACAGATCGTGTCCGCACGCATGCTCAGGTCCTCTCCCGTGAGGGAGAGGACCTTGCCATCGCGGACAAGCCTCTCCACCTGCGCCGCAGCCTCGGCGGCGCTCTCAAGCAGCGCCCCCGCTTGATCGCGGGGCGTCAAAGAGCCGTCCCGCTGGTAGCTGCGGTCCGCGAAAGCCTCGCTCGCGGTCCGCAGCCCCGCGGCGGTGCCCGCCCGCAGCAGCTCGCTGCCTGGCGGGCCATACAGCGTCAGCTCCGCGCTGACGCTAGCCGTTGCTGCCGCAATCGCGGCGGCTAACTCATGGCGCTTCGCGGCCATGTGGTAGAGCGCGCCATGCGGCTTGACGTGCTGCAGGCGTCCGCCTTCGGCGTGGACGAACGCCTGCAGTGCCCCGAGCTGATACAACGTCAGCTCGTAAGCCTCTGCCGGCGTGATCGCGATCTCGCGCCGGCCAAAGCCTTGCAGATCGGGGAGGCCCGGATGGGCCCCGATCGCAACGCCCTTGCGCAGGCACAGCTGAACTGTGCTGCGCATGGTTGCGGGGTCGCCTGCGTGGAACCCGCAGGCGATGTTGGCGGAGCTGACGTAGTCGAGCAGCTCCGCGTCGCGGCCGAGGCGATACGCGCCGAAGCCTTCGCCCATGTCACAATTCAAGTCAATGCGCAGCATGACGATTTCACTCTCCATTTAGATGAATGCCACTCTGTATCATTATTCACTCAATTTTTACTCATTTCATTCTTTACTCAATTCATTCTTCTCTCAATTCATTCTTCTCTCAATTCACTCTGACACTTACTCATCCCATTCAGCATATTTCCTACTCAACACACTACAAAGAGCATTATTTTCATTCTTGGGAGTGTGGTGTGGGAGTGGAGAGGCGGTGGGGGTACCGTCGGCAGATGTTATGGGATTTTCCAGATAAATGGAGGAGCATTTGAGTAAATTTAAGAAATAACTGTATTTTCTTCTCCAGCTAATCAAAGAGCATTTGAGTAAATTTACGAGATAACTGTATTTCCTCCAGTTAATTATAGCTATTTCCTTCCCAACGGGTGATTTAAGCGAAATTAACTGGAGTTTTTCCAGTTAATTTCCAAAAACATTGAAAAGTGCCTAAAATAGCTGGAGTTTTTCCAGTTAAAGTTGCTGAGGGGGAGCTAGGTAGTCTTCGAAATGTTCACAAACCCATTAACCAAGCCCTGATCCCCGCTCCCATCAGCTTAAGATCCATCGCCTGAAGCAACAGCTGCTCCTGTGCTTCCAGGTGCGTAACCTCTTGAAAACGCAGCTGTCCACCTGGCTTCACCTGCGCCACCAGCGGTAGATCTGCGGTGATCACGTGACCAATTCGGGGGTAGCCGCCTGTTGTTTGGCAATCCGCCATCAGGAGAATGGGTTGTCCACTCGCGGGAACTTGGATCGTCCCTGCAACGACTGCCTCAGAGATCATTTCGTAGGTTAAGCCAGCTTCGAGCTCAAGCTTAGTTTCACTCGACAACCAATACCCCATTCGATCCGATTGTGAGGTAACGAGAAAGTTTTGAGAAAGCAATCTCGACCAGCTGTTAGATGTAAATGAGGAGGCTTCCTTCCCCTTCACGATCCGTATTGTCGGATTGTCGCGATAGTCAGGACGAATCATTGTACTGACAAACTTGCCGCGACGTTCAACCTCGTTCAGAACCTCAGAAGCCAATCCATTTTTCTCTACTTCAAATACATCCCCAGCACGAAGTGCCCTTCCTTCATATCCACCAATAGCCGATCGCTGATAGGTGCTGCGACTTCCGAGTACGTAATCCGCCTTAAACCCGCCATGCACAGCTAGATACGCTCTACACCCATGGGTTGCATAATGAAGGTGCAGCTCGTTCCCTGAATAAAGAATAAATGGCTGCCATAAAGGTGCTGCAACACCATCTACTTCTGCCCCCATGTCTGCTCCGCAAATGGCTACCAGCATATCACGCTGTGCAACTAGAATTGGCCCCTGAAGTGTCATTTCCAAGGCAGCGGCTTGCGGGCTATTACCAACCAACAGATTGGCTGCCCGGTGTGCAAACCGATCCATCGGTCCAGACACTATGACACCATGTTTTCGAAAACCATAGCGGCCCTCATCCTGAATGGTGGACAAAAGGCCTGGTTTAATGACCTCAAAGCTCATGACTCGCATTCCCTTTCTCTAAGGCATGAAACTGCTCTGATGTGATCGACACAAATCTCACTTGATCACCAACCTTGAGGAAGGATGGGGGAACGATGTCCGGACGAAACATACGGAGTGGCGTACGACCAATAAGCTGCCAGCCTCCTGGTGTTTCAAAAGGGTAGATGCCCGTCTGCGCCCCGCCAATACCGACAGAACCTGCTGGAATTTGTGTGCGCGGCACTGATTTACGCGGTGTAGCAAGTCGTTCATCCATCCCGCCCAAATAAGGAAAACCAGGTGCGAAACCAATCATGTAAACTGGATACACACGAGAAGTATGCCAAGACACAATTTCTTCCGTGCTCACCTGATGATAATCCGCTACATCTACTAGATCGGGTCCAAATGCCGCCTCATAGCAGACCGGGATCTCCCTGATAGCCCCTAACTGCACAGCTAATCCCTCACTGTCTTCCTGCCTATACGCATCTAGTAACTGCTCAATGCTTTGCAGGACTTCGTCATAGGGAAGCCAATCTGCTGTCCCATCGGGTCGCCCACTTTTTAACACAACGTCAGAAGAATAGTTATAAATGCGGAATGCATCATAATAAATTGTAATGGTTGTATAAGCGGCGACCAGCTCAATGAAGCCATCCTGCCAGTTATTTTCTAAATAATTCACGACTTGCCTGACCTTATGTAGATTCGTTAACGAAATGTCCGCACCTATACGAATCACGATCGCTGAATCTCCAAGCGGATGGCATTCGTAGGCAAGCTTGGTCATGCGAAATGCTGCTTTTTCAACCAATTCGCGCAAACATTAGGCCAGACATACGCTTCTGGATGATCGTCTGCAATTCCAATACCGTGACGTCCTGACTCGAAGACATGCAGGTCGAATGGAATTTTATTGCGGCTAAGCGCACTAGCAAACAACAAGCTATTTTCAACCGGAACCGCTGCATCATCTGCTGTGTGCCACAAGAAAGTTGGCGGCGTATCTGTCGTTACTTGAAGTTCATTGCTTAAATTCTGTACTAACTCTTCACTAGCATCTGCGCCTATCAAATTAATTCGTGAACCTTGGTGCGCATTCATACCAAATGAAATAACTGGATAACACAGCACCATCAGATTCGGACGAGAGCTGTGATGTTCAATTGGATCGTCGAAGGTTTGATCTCCCGCATCGTAGTGCGTACCCGCTGTTGCTGCCAAATGCCCGCCTGCCGAAAAACCAAGAATGCCAATTCGGTTCGCATCGACTCCCCATGCCTCGGCATGATGTCTCACGGTACGAATGGCCCGCTGCGCATCTTGCAAAGGAACAGGATGTTTATAAGGTGCTACGCGATAGTTCAACACATAAGCGGATATGCCTAAACCATTCAGCCATTTGGCAATAGGCTCGCCTTCATGAGGGGCACGTCTACCGTAACCACCGCCTGGACATACAATAACTGCTGCACGCAAGCCGTCTCCCTCTGCTGGATATAAGCTTAAGCTTGGGCAGCCTTGGTTTTCCTCACCTTGACTGTCCTCAGTAGCTCCTGGCCATAATTCAATTGTTGTCCCTGTGTTCAATGTGAAACCCCCTCATGTGATTAACGTACTAAGTTAATAATAGCCAATCCTTACCCAGTAGAAAAGCATCTATTTCAATTCTGAAGGAGCGATTTAACATGATTGTAGTTACAACAGAAAACATTGCCGGTTATGAGGTTACAGAAGTTCTAGGCAGTACCTTTGGTGTCGTCGTGCGGGCCCGAGGCATTGGCGGAGATATTATGGCTTCTCTGAAAGGGTTAATCGGCGGAGAAGTCACGCAGTATACGCAAATGGTGGAGGATGGACGCAGGCAAGCCATGGACCGACTGGTCAAGAATGCCGCTGCCATGGGTGGGGATGCGATTGTCATGATGCGGTTCGACAGCGGGGATATTGGTCAAAATATGAGCGAAATCGTCGCGTATGGCACTGTCGTTCGGACGCGAAGGCTATGAGCGGGAATTTCTCCATCTTGTTCGTATACGGCTTGTGGGTTGTAGGCTTCCTTATTTTACTTCTTCTAGGTTATCTCGTTTACGACAAACGGTACAAAACGGATGGGGCCGCGACACCACAATCGCCTCCAAACGGCTTTCTTTCTACACCTGAAGTTTTCATAGATCCCAAAGACGGATTCACCTATCGGGTTTACTACAATCCTCGAACGGGAGATCGTGCTTATATTCGTGAAAAGTAACCTGCTTTTCAGAAACCAAAAGCCTGGCAATAGCGGAGGATTATACGATTCTCTCGCTCTTGTCAGGCTTTTTATATGCAAACGAACTATGTCCAAATCACTTTCCAGTTATGGTTTACGCTCGCCTCGATGGTACCTCGTTCCATAATATAGCCCGCTAGAAGCTCTGCTACATCCGTTGGAATATCTTTGACGACTGGCTTATTCTGAAACATAGCATAGTTGCCCCCGCCTGCAGCGCGGTAATTGTTCATGACCACATCGAAAGAGACATTGAGCCCAATCGGTTCCCCTTCATAATCCAGCTGAACAACCCGATCTCCGACTGGACGAGAAACGTTTAACGTGTAGGAGATCCCTTCCCACATATCGTAATTGTAATGAGCAGGCTTCGGTTCCATGAAGGACTTGCTTACTTGCAGCTCTCCATTTTCCGCTAATTCAAAATACTCCGCAGACTGCTCCAAGGCATCCTTAATATCTTGACCTGAGATTCGAATGACCTTGAGCGTGTTCGGGTAAATATAGTTGGAAACGATATCTCTCATGGTAATATCCGATGGAAATCCAGGTGAAACGTTATCAAATAGCGCCGTGTTTGAAATCTGGGCACCTGACAGCTCCATCTGGACCTTGTTAATAAACTCAATTAGCGCATTATCCTCCGTACGAATCTGCATAGGATCTTTCACAAGCATGTCCCCCGTAAGCTTTCCGATGGGTTGATCCAACCATATCTGTGTCTTCACCTCGTAAGAACTGATCTGCGTGAGCAGCACCTCATCTGGCTCCACATTCGCAACCGATAGAAGCTCCGACTGTTTAGAAGCAATGCGCCACTTCCCTTCTACCTGCTCTAGCACGATGTCCACCTTCCCAAGCGTAACGCCAGCTGTGCCAGGTTGAACGATGGTTACTCCGTTAATTTGTGCCCCAGCAATACTTCGATGCTGATGACCTGTGAGAAGAACGTCTATCCCTTCTACTTCCATACACAGTTGGTACCCTTGATTCTCGCCTGTCAGCGGTTCCGTAGGCTCACCAGTTGCGATATCTCTTTCAAATCCACCATGGTAGGAAACAACAATGACATCAACCTGTTCCTGCTCCTTAAGGAATGGTATCCATGCTCGAGCTGCTGCAATTGGATCTTCAAACCGTAAGCCTACAATATGCTTCGGATCTTCCCAATTCGGAATATACGGTGTTGTTAATCCAAGAATTCCTACACGCACACCATCCGCAAATTGCTTAATAAGATACGGTTTTCCAAAGAATGGCTCTCCCGTCTCCTCATTCACAATATTGGCACACAACCAAGGGAAATTAGATTCCCGAACTGCTTTCTGAAGCACGTCCATGCCATAATTGAATTCATGATTCCCGAGTACCGCTCCATCATATTTCAAATAGTTTAGACCTAGCACCATGGGATTCATAGGTTCATTATCCAAGCGAGCATGGTGATAGGCGAGTGGCGTTCCTTGGATCAAATCCCCGTTATCCAACACAATAACATGCGTTTCCTTGGCACGTTCCTGTGCGATTAAGGTGGCGATTTTCGTCAATCCTACATCATTGGGATGGTTATTTGCATAATGAATGGGGAACATATTCCCATGGAGGTCGCTCGTTTCTAAAATCGTAATGTGACTAGTTTTCTCTTGCCCTGCATGCTTCAAGCGGTTCACTCCATTCCGAAATATTGTCAATTTATACATACTATTTGTCAAATTAACAAATACTTCACACTATCTTCCATATCTCTTATGATAATGTTATAGTACAACATAGATAAAAAGTAAATATTTAAACGGAGGTCAAAAAAACATGAAAAAATTAACAGTACTAAGTTTATCCATGATCGTAGCGGCAGGTGCACTTGTTGGTTGCGCGAAAAAAGACGAAACTCCAGCTGCTTCATCAACTGCTAAAGCGACAGCAGCAGCAACAACAGCTGCAACGGCTACTCCAGCGGCAGCTGCAGGTTTCGTTCCAAAAGAACTTAGAGTACAATTCGTTCCTTCCCAAAATGCAGAGACACTTGAAGCAAAAGCTAAGCCGCTTGAAAAATTGCTTGGAGATAAATTAGGAATCCCAGTTAAGGTTTCCGTTTCCACAGATTACAACGTTGTTATCGAAGCGATGTCTTCCAAACAAGTTGATGTTGGTTTCTTGCCACCAAGTAACTATGTTGTTGCTCACGATAATCGTAAAGCTGCTGATCTTCTTGTACAAGCACAACGTTTTGGCGTTGATGATGCTACGGGTCAACCAACGAAAGATCTTGTTGATTTCTACAAATCCGAAATTCTTGTTAAAGCTGATTCACCAATTAAATCCGTTGCTGATTTGAAAGGTAAAAAAATGGGCTGGCAAGGTGTTACTTCCGCAGCTGGTTACGTTTACCCAGGTCTTGTATTAAAGCAAGCTGGTGTTGATCCAGTGAAAGATGTAACAGGCGTTCAATTCCAAGGACATGACAAAGCAGTTATCGCACTTCTAAACGGCCAAGTTGATGCAGTTGGCGTGTTCCAAGATATCCGTACTAACATGTTGAAAGATTACCCGGAAATTTTCAAACAAACGAAGGTTCTTTCTTACTCCGACAAAATTCCAAACGATACAATCGCTGTTCGTTCCGATATGGATGCGGCTTGGAAGAAGAAAATTCAAGATGCTTTCATCGCGATTGGTAACGATCCAGAAGGTAAAAAAGTGATCATCGATGTATACACACACCAAGGTTATGTAGCTACGACTGATGATAAATTCAACATCGTTCGTGAAGCGAATAAAGCAATGGGCTTGAAATAATTTCAAAATAATTGTAAATTAAATTACACACGACAGAACAAACCACCGCAGCATGTGTCTAACATCCATGACGCGGTGGTTTTTCCCTTCTAAAATTTACATTCTATACCAGACTTTCCTTGCATATTATGAATGTGGCACRCCCGTCCAAGCTCATCGTTTACTTTTATCTATCAAACGTTTACTAAGTCGGTCGTGTCATAACTCATTGTGGGGTGAAAAACGGGATGTACGAAATGCTGATCATGCGTAAAACAGAAGTGATTATTCGGTGCGGCACCGATGAAGTTCGAGGCGTTATTGCGCAGTATTACCCAGAATTTCAGCTTTTAAAAATAAACAACATCATGATCCCGCTCACCTTAATTGATCAAATTGAAATTATAGGGCCGGATGACCCCATCTCTCAAGCCTCGCATCGACTTCGTGAGCCTCGTATCCTCCACTTGGTTGCACAGGGTGGGGTCATCAGTAAGTAAATGGTTCTTGAAGAAAGAAAAGGCAGTTCTTGAAGGTTACAACCTTCAGGAACTGCCTTTTTTGTTCGAACATGTTATACGATTCGTTTCCGTAGTGTTCCCGAAATATAGTCAATAATCGAGACAGTCACGATAATCCCAATCAAGATAATTCCTACTCGCGGCCACTGCCTTGCATTCAGTGCGAAGATGAGTGGTGTCCCGATCCCTCCAGCACCAATGACCCCTAGTAGAGTCGCGGAACGGACATTAATTTCAAAACGGTACAACGTATACGAAATGAAATCCGGTATAACCTGCGGAATGACGGCGAATGACATCCGCTGCCAGAAGTTCGCTCCAACGGCCGTCATGGCCTCTGTAGGCCCCATATCCATGTTCTCAATGGCCTCGGCATACAATTTGCCCAACATCCCTACAGAATGCAAGCCAAGAGCCATTACGCCCGCGTAGGCGTTCGGTCCAACTGCTTTAATAAAGATCAAAGCCATAATGATTTCTGGAATCGTACGAACGACGCTTAGGAATAGCTTTCCTGTACCAGAAACAGCACGGTACTTGCTCATGTTCGCCGCGGCCCAGAAAGCAAAAGGAAGACAAACGATTGCGGATACGAAATTACCTAAATAGGAAATCGATAAGGTTTCAAGCAAGGAACGAAGTAAATCTTCGCCTTCTGGAATATAGACATAAGCCCAGTCTGGATGGAATAATCCACTGATCATCGCTTTTGTAAGAATCCAAGTCGTTGGTTGGAAGCCTGTTAACTCCAAGCCCGTTAGAGCCCAAACAAGAAGACCGATCACAGCCACTGCGCCAATAATTTTATACGTGTTAGCTTGTGTCTCAGACATCGGTTTGGCACTGCCTTTTAGCAAATACGTACGGAATCGTGTACTCACCAAATCAATGATGACGACGATCAGCAATGTATAAATAACAATGGCACATGACTGATCATAACGGAACAGATCTAGTGTATTTTTGAGCAATAAGCCGATACCACCCGCGCCAACCAGACCTAGAATTGCGGAAGCACGGATACTCACTTCAAATGTGTACAGGAAATGCGCCAGATACGTAGGAGCAACTTGTGGCAGAACGCCGAAGCGGATCAGTTTCAACTTATTAGCTCCGACTGCCGTCATCGCTTCAAGCGGACCCGGATCGATCGCTTCCGTTGATTCATAAGAAAGCTTTGAAATAATACCAAAAGTAAAGAAAATTAGTGCTAACGTACCTGCTGTTGGACCAAAGCCTACTAATACGGCAAATAAGGCTGCATAGAGCAAATCTGGAATGGTACGAACAAAATTCATAATAAATCGAGCAGGATAGGACAACCATGGCGACGATGTTACGTTACGAGCAGCCAACAGCGCCATTGGGAATGCAAATAGTGCTCCGACAATCGTGCCCAGGATGGACATTTGGATGGTTTGTGCCATCGGCTTCCAAATATCAGCGAAGAATAGCCAATCCGGCGGAAACATTTCTGCGATGAATTTCATGATCTCCGGCGTACCTGTAGCTAATCTTGTCAGCGTCGCATCTGTCTGATAAATGCTGCCGATCAAGAAGAGCACCATGATCGCGATGATCATATAAAACTTAGTGCGCGGAGGCTTTTTGACGGTTGCTACACTCATCCCTCCTGCACCCCCAGCAGCTCATCTTTCTTGATAGCGCGGCCGTAAATCTCGGAGAACACATCATCCGTCGCATCAGCTACTGGTCCATCGTACACGACCTTCCCTGCACGAAGTCCTATAATGCGTGTCGCGTACTCGCGAGCCAAATCGATAAAGTGAAGGTTGACGACGGTTGTAATGCCTAGGTCTTTGTTAATCCGTTTCAGGTCATCCATAACTTGACGGGTCGTGAGCGGATCCAATGACGCAACAGGCTCGTCCGCCAAGATGATCTTCGCTTCCTGTGCGAGCGCTCTAGCAATGGAAACACGCTGCTGTTGACCGCCGGACAATTCATCGGCGCGCGAATACGCTTTTTCACGGATGTTAACCCGCTCCAGTGCTTTGAGCGAAAGCTCAAGGTCTGCTTTAGGGAACAATCCAAACATCGTGCGAAGTGTGGAATGATAGCCAACGCGGCCGGAAAGGACGTTACGGATAACCGTGGATCTTTTGACTAAATTAAAGGTTTGGAAAATCATCCMGATGTCTCTACGCATCCGACGCAACTGTGCACCATTCGCTTTGGTAATGGATTTCCCATCGATTAGAATTTCACCGCTAGTCGTCTCATGCAGACGATTAATTGAACGTAGCAGTGTGGATTTACCAGCGCCTGATAAACCAACGATTACAACGAACTCCCCTGGGTGTATGGTAAGGTTAATGTCATTTAGGCCAACAGTACCATTTGGATATACTTTTGAAAGATGTTTAAACTCAATCATGATTCGTCCTACTTTCTTTTACACAATTTCAAGTGCTAGACAGACTACTTTCAACGAATAATTGAAAAATCCTTTTTTCTAGCATTACCTTTAGAAAAAATTCATATTCCATTGTTCACCATGCACAAAAAGGCCCCCTTGCATATGCACAGAGGCCCTATGTCTTCTATGGATTATACTTTGCTCCCCAGCGCTCCTCAATCTTCATACCTCTCCAGACGGCGATCGAAACGATCCACGCGATGACGAACATCCCAACCAGAATAAAGCCTAACGTACCGAAATCAATCTCTTGCAGCCACGTCCAGAATGTACCTTCCATACTGAATTCCTCGGAAAGCACCTGTCCAAGCTCGATCACACCAATAATTAATGCCGCTACAACCGCAAGTGCGGTAACGGTCAAATTGTAATAAAGCTTGCGTACCGGTGTATGAAAAGCCCATTTGTACGCTTTTGTCATAAACATACCATCTGCTGTATCGAATAGGCTCATCCCAGCTGCGAACAAGAGCGGCAGCGAAATGACACCGATGAACGGAATTGCATCTTTCGCCGCGTGTGCGGATATGGCCAGTAAGGCGATTTCACTTGCCGTATCAAAGCCTAAACCGAAAAGGAAGCCTAACGGATATACATGCCAGCTTTTGGTGATAAACGAGAATAGCGGTTTAATGAGTCGCGCAATAAACCCGCGTGATTCTAAGAGCTCTTCAAACTCGTCGTTATCGTAATTGCCGCCGCGAAACTTCAGAAACATTTTATAGAGACTAATAAGGATTAACAGATTGATGATACCAATGATGACAAGGAATAGCCCCGACACGGAAGCGCCGATCACGCCGCCAAAACGCTGCATCCACGGCAGTTCACGAGCTGCCCATTGCACAGAGAAGGCCGTTACAATCGCCATAACGAACACGACTGACGAATGCCCTAAAGAAAAGTAAAAACCGACGCCAAGTGGGTTTTTCTTCTGTTGCACCAGCTTCCGTACCGTATTGTCGATGGCTGCAATATGATCAACATCGAACGCATGACGCATCCCTAACGTGTAAGCAAGAAGCCCGATCCCCCAGAAAGCGGGAGATGTTTTGGCCACGGTATATAATCCGATCAGCCCTAATACGTGTAGGAGGATGATAAAGCCAATGTATCCGGCCCAGCTTTTCCTCTCCTGCAGTAAAGATTTCCACATAGTAATTCAACCACACCTTTCCTATCCGTGTTACGATTTACTAATAATGTAGCACAAGCTTACGGGAATTGAGAAGTAGCGCATCTATTTTTTGTGAAGAATTCTAAATGAGATCTGATATAATAGAAACCGTTCCAATCCTACAGCCATCTTACTTAGGAAACATATCCATGCTTTTATTTCAAAAAAGGAGCTGATCCCCTGCATGTCTATGCGTAAATACAAGCTTTTTACAGTGCTGGTGCCCGTCTTAATTATTGGAGGCTTTGAATATATTCGTCATGAATTTTTACTGCGCTATTTGACGATGGAGGCCGGCAATTTCACGATTACAGTCATTACGTTGCTCCTCTCGTATCTCTTCGCTTCCTGGATGTTTACCAGCATGGAACGCAGCAATGAGAAAATCCTGACCAGTGAAGCCCGCAGAGCGGTCTTCGAGGAACGAGAACGTCTGGCTCGAGAGCTGCATGACGATTTGGCTCAGACCCTCTTCTTCTTGAACGTGAAGCTGCGTCAAGGCGACATCGAAGAAGCKAAAGCTGCTGTTTCCGAGATCGACAATTCACTTCGTCAGGCTATTTTCAATCTGAGAACGCCGCCGGAAGAAGGTACTTCCTTCGGGCAACGCATTCATACCTACTTAGACAACTGGCGGTTAGTCACAGGCATTGAACTTCAAGAGACCGTGAAAATTACCGAAAACAGCTTCACACCTAATGAGGAAATTCTCCTTTTCGGCATTATGCAGGAGGCTTTCACCAACATCCGCAAGCATTCGATGGCCACAGATGCTACCTTCCATTTGGAAGATGACAACAATCGCTGGCGAATGCACATCACGGACAATGGGTGCGGACTACAACCCGATCCGAAAGCTAATGCTAAGAGCACGACTTACGGCATCGATCTCATGCAAAAACGGGCTTCCGAGCTCGGAGCTACACTTGAGCTTCAGAGCGAGAAAGACGCTGGCACGGAACTAATTGTACAAGCCGAAAGAAAGGAGAACAGCTAATGCCTGATCTCATGCCATTTCGCGTTCTAATTGTTGACGATCATCCCTTAGCACGCAAAGCGATACAAAGCATGCTTGCGCCATGTGCTGATTTCTTCATCGTTGGCGAAGCCAGCACAGGAGAAGATGCCATCCGACTTTGCGGAGAGCTTGCTCCCGATGTCGTCTTAATGGATATCCATATGTCACCCATGGACGGATTACAGGCTACACGACACATTAAACAAGCCTATGGCGGGATACGCATCGTTATGCTCACAGTGTCGGATGATGTTGCTGATCTCTTCACGGCTTTGCAATTCGGCGCACAAGGCTATTTGCTCAAAAACATGGATCCCGATGAATGGCTCAGCTATCTGCGTGCCCTGCTTGACGATAATTCAGAAGTGGCGCGCGGGATGGCGGACAAGCTCTTCGGACGTTTCCGCTCACCTGTCGGCGCACACACGGAAGGCCCAAGCCCTCACATGCTTACATCGCGTGAACAAGAAATTACCGCCTATGTCGCACAAGGGGATAATAATCGGGTGATTGCCGAAAAGCTGCTCATCTCCGAGCATACCGTGAAAAATCACATGAAAAATATACTCGTAAAGCTATCCCTAGAGAATCGTGTACAGCTTACCGCGTTTGCCATTAAGCACKGGTTGACACGGAAATGAAATAAACCAGTTAACATTCGACTTTGCGGATGCTAACTGGTTTTTACTGCTGTATCCAATCGCCACGCGTGAGGGCTAGTGCTTTACACAACTTTACTACTACTACTACTACTACTTCCACTTCCACTTCCACTTCCACTTCCACTTCCACTTCCACTTCCACTTCCACTTCTACTTCTACTTCTACTTCTACTTCTACTTCTACTTCTACTTCTACTTCTACTTCTACTTCTACTTCTACTTCTACTTCTACTTCTACTTCTACTTCTACTTCTACTTCTACTTCTACTTCTACTTCTAC
>NZ_JBFTPF010000105.1:0-14191 GCF_056398345.1 Paenibacillus sp. 01T442 | reverse complement strand
TAAACCCGCTCGACTTGCATGTATTAGGCACGCCGCCAGCGTTCGTCCTGAGCCAGGATCAAACTCTCCATAATAGTGGACGATTGCTCGTCCTATTTGAAAAAGCTTAATTGCTCATTTGAAGCTAGCGAGATTTTGCAATCTCTTTTTTGAACGATTACTCGTTCGTGCTTACTCACTCGTTGTTCAGTTTTCAAGGATCAATATTCCATGCGCCCGCTACCGTGTTACCGAAGCAGCGAGAAGTAATATACCACATCAGCTCATTCGAATGCAAGAACTATTTTTAAGTTTCTTTCGATTCTCTCATTCTTTCGTTCGACCGCCGAAGCGACAAGGAGTAATATAACAAATCCTCCAAGGGATTGCAAGTTTTTTCGACATGGAAATAAACGGAATATAGAAAGGCCCTGGTACAGATGTACCAGAGCCCTAACTTTTTTTAACCTTGGCTTCCAATAAAGACGTATCGAGCAATAATTAGAAGGGCTAGAATCCACATTAACCAGTGGACGCTGTATTTCTTCTCACTTTTGCCACCTAAATTAGCTGCTGTAGCTAGAACCACATAAGTCACGATTCCAAAGGAAATTCCGTTCGCAATGTTGTATGTGAAAGGCATCAATACAAGTGTAAGGAACGCTGGGATCGCAACAACGAAGTCCTGGAAGTCGATTTCTTTAATGGATTGAACCATTAGGACACCAACAACAATCAACGCTGCCGCAGTCGCGGAACCTGGAATCAACATCGCAATTGGCGCCAAGAACAGAGCAAGCAAGAAACATACGCCTGTCGTTACAGCCGTTAGACCTGTACGTCCACCCTCTGCTACACCTGCCGCACTCTCTACGAATGCTGTTACTGTACTTGTTCCAACTAATGCACCGCCGCTAACACCGATCGCATCAACGAACATCGCTTTACCTACACGTTTGTTACCTTCTTCTTTGTTCTTCATAATACCTGCGCGTGAAGCTGTCCCTACCATTGTGCCGAAAGTATCGAACAACTCAACGAAAGTAAATGTAGCAATGACAGAAACAATCCCTGTCGTCATGATGCCCGCGAAATCAAAATCAGCAAAACGCAGCTTGGACATATCGGGTACCCATGTTGTTTTGTCACTAGTTAACGTACCTAGATCCACCATACCCATGAAATAACCAACAACCGTTGTTGCAAGAATTCCGAACAAGATCGCGCCACGAACACGAAGCACCATTAAGATGGAGATCAATAGAATACCAACGATGGTTAAAATAACACCTTTATCTTCTAATGAACCTAGATGAAAGATCGTTTCAAACGAAAGAACTTCTGTAAACTGATGTGCTTTAATATCATTACCCGCTTCAACTGCAACGCTGAGAATGCCGCTGTTCTTGAAACCGATCATGGCAATAAACAACCCAATCCCCACTGTGATCGCATGCTTCAAGCTATCTGGGATAGCGACTAGAAGCATTTGACGGATTTTCGTAACCGTTAGGATGATAAAGATTATACCGGAGATAAACACGGCCGTGAGTGCCATCGAAAACGTAAATTTACCTTGTGAGGTCAAAATAATCGTCGCGAAGTACGCATTCAAGCCCATTCCCGGTGCTAGTGCCACAGGAAAGTTTACGAAAAGCCCCATTGCAATCGTCATCACGCCCGCCGCAATCGCTGTTGCTAAGAAAATGGAAGTCCAGTCTCCGCCAGTTGCCCCTGATTTAAACGCACTTAATACATCTGGATTTACCGCAAGGATGTAAGCCATTGTCATGAACGTTGTAATCCCCGCCATGATTTCTGTTCTTACCGTGGTGCCATTTTGTTTCAATTTAAAAAAACGATCCAAATCCATTTTCCTACTCCTCCTAAACGAATGGTGGGGAACCAAGGATAAACGCCCTTGTCGTCCTTCTAGGACGAGCGCGTTTACCAAGGTTTGCGAAACAAAAGTATACATCTATACTTTTCTGGCAAACAGCAAAAAACCCGGAATCGTGTTGCCTGATTCCGGGTACGAAAAAGGAGCCGTCCATATGAGGGCTGCCTTCAATGTGTGAAGTCGCACGTAAAACTCATACGGAAACCGTTCCTTTTTTTCGTAGCCAGATCATTTGCGGTGATCTCGTAGAAACTCTCAGGCCAATTCCCGAGATTATACGAAAAACTGTTATCCAATTTCATATTCTAGTTAAAATTTGATCTAGTGTCAACAAAAAAGACGAACATTATACGGGTAAAGATTCCCATATCGTTCGTCTTTTTCTAGTTTACATTCATATTCCCATTCAATGGAAATCATAGCCGATTCCGCTAGGTAAGAAGGACGAAAACAAGCGCTACAAGAGCAGGCAATCCCTGCACAAGCAGAATTGATTTCTTGGCTGTGGCGCCTCCAAATACGGCTGCGACAAGTACGCAAACGAGGAAGAAAATCTCGATCGATCGCCCGACCGCAGCGTCCGGATGCACAAGGCCCCATACAAGACCTGCTGCCAGAAAACCATTGTACAGCCCTTGATTGGCTGCCAAGCTTTTCGTAATCTGAGCATTCTCTTTCGTCATACCGAAAGACTTCATCGCGCGTGGAGTTGTCCATAAGAACATTTCCAAAACTAAGATATACAAATGCTCAAGCGCAACAAGTCCGACCAAAATCATTGCCATCATTGTCATAATTTTTCCTCCCGTTGGTACTTCAATATATTAGATGTTCCTATTACTGTAACATATTTATCCAGTCAAATCGCTCAAAATAAAAGACTCTCTTCCAGCTGGTCTACAGCTCAAGAGAGTCTTTCTTTCACACTATTGGTGTTGATTAAACTGTCAATCTATTCCCACTCAATCGTAGCTGGCGGCTTGGAAGTGATGTCGTATACGATACGATTCACGTTCTCAACCTCATTGACGATACGAACGGAAATTTTCTCAAGTACATCCCAAGGAATACGAGCCCAGTCGGCTGTCATGCCGTCGATGGATGTAACTGCACGGATACCTACTGCATAGGAGTAGGTTCTGCCATCGCCCATAACACCAACGCTTTTCATGCCTGGAAGTGCCGTGAAGTACTGCCAGATCTCGCGATCTAGGCCAGCTTTGGCAATTTCGTCGCGCAAGATCGCGTCGGATTCACGAACGATTTTCAACTTATCCTCAGTAACTTCACCTAGAACACGAATAGCTAGACCAGGACCTGGGAATGGCTGTCTCCACACGATTGCGGAAGGAAGACCACACTCTTCGCCCACTTTGCGCACTTCGTCTTTGAATAGTGTTTTCAATGGTTCGATGAGCTTGAACTTCATATCTTTCGGCAGACCGCCAACGTTGTGGTGGGATTTGATCGTTTGTGCGGTAGCTGTACCACTTTCTACGATATCGGTATACAACGTGCCTTGCGCCAAGTAAGTAAAGTCGTCAAACTTGCTGGATTCTTCTTCAAACACGCGAATGAATTCGGTGCCGATGATTTTACGTTTTTGCTCCGGATCCGCTACGCCAGCCAATTTGCCGAGGAAACGATCTTTTGCATCGATTTTGACAACTTTCATATCAAATTTGCCGACAAACGTCTCCATAACGCTTTCGCCTTCACCTTGACGAAGCAATCCATGGTCAATGAACATACATGTCAATTGCTCGCCGATTGCTTTGTGAAGCAAGATAGCAACAACGGAGGAATCTACGCCGCCGCTAAGTGCGCAAAGCACTTTTTTATCGCCAACTTCTGCACGAAGTTCTTTAATCATATCTTCCACGAAGGATGACATCGTCCAATCGCCGACACAACCACACACTTCGTAAATGAAGTTGTGGATCATTTCGTTACCTTGAACTGAATGACGAACCTCTGGGTGGAACTGGACAGCATGGATTTTGCGATCACGGTTGCTCATTGCAGCAATTGGAAGTGACTCCGTGCTAGCTTCAACAACAAAACCTTCAGGTAGAACGGAAACATGGTCACCATGACTCATCCATACCGTTTGTTTCGCCTCTAGGCCTTTGACTAACGGGCTTTGGTTCGAGAACTCAAGATCTGCTTTCCCGTATTCACGCGTATGTGCGCGTTCAACTTTCCCGTTCAATTGGTGGGCAATCAACTGCATGCCATAGCAAATGCCTAAGATTGGAATACCCAAATCGAAAATGCCAGCATCAACCGAAGGAGCTCCTTCGCCATAAACACTTGCAGGCCCGCCGGAGAACACGATCCCCTTAGGGTTAATCTCACGAATTTTATCAACCGTTGTATTGTGCGGCAGCAATTCGCTGTAAACGCCTAAATCACGGATTCGTCTAGCAATCAGTTGGTTATATTGGCCTCCAAAATCTAAAACAACGATCAATTCACTTGGTTTACTCATATCCGACCTCCTAGATTCATAGCGATTGAAGATTGGGTAGACCTTGTCCACTTACCGCTATTTCTAGGTACTAATTTTAAACATTAGGCACCTAGGATGTAAAGGGGATTTAATGTGTCTTTTGAATGGCTTTCCAAATTGCTGTAATTTCCCGCTTCGAATAGGCAAAAGCACGCGCCGGATCGTAGCGGACACTTTCATAGATGTGAGCGAAAGCCATCAGTGCCTGTTGCTGCCCTTGATGGGCCACCTGGAGATTCATGACATATTCGCGAACCGTTTGATTGGCAGGCTTTACACCGTATTTGCGGAAAAGCTGTCTCCATAATCGATCCATAAACGGCGTCAACGGATGTTGCTGATTAGGAGATCCATTGTTGTAACTTGAGAACTCCACCGTTCTGCGCAACAAGTATCCTTGACGTCTTAGTACGACATATAGGCCAACAAGTAAACAGATAGTGCAAATAAGAACAAAAACGGCACTCTTATAAGCCTTTACTAATTGGATGAGATTATTCTTCATCGTGTGCAACCATTCACTCGATTTGGAGATGATGGATTTAGTCACCGGTGCATTCGTAAGGGAAGCTGTCATCCCCAGCTGCTCCATGGTTGCTGTCGTTAACCTATCTCTAGGTTGATCGACGGATATCCCTGAGAAACCAGGTGTCGGCTCGAATGGCACCCATCCCATCGAAGGGAAATAGACTTCAACCCAAGAATGCGCATCTTGATTGCGGACAACTACCTCGTGCAGCCCATTGTCATCGGTGGCGTCTACTGTTCCTTGAGCATACCCCTTCACCCACCGAGCAGGTACACCGACAGAACGTAGCATAACTACCATGGCCGTGGAAAAATGATCACAATACCCTGTTCGATCTACGAACAGGAAATGACTGACGAAATCTTCGCTTCGGCTGGGATTGGTCGGCTTTTCGAGACTGTAGGGAAAGGATTGGCTCAAATATTGCTCGATCGCTACTGCTTTGGCATACGGCGTCAACCGATTTTCGGTAACTTGCTCAGCCGTGCTTCTTACCGTCCGTGGCAACGACTCAGGCAATTGCAAATATTCCCGCGTGATCTCTTCCGGATAAGGTGCGATATCTGTGTTCAAGAGGTCAGGATTTTCTTTAATGGGTTGCACGGTGATTTTGTAATAGGAAAGAGGGTCAGCGATCTCCGGCAAGGTCGTTAAGCCACTCGTTTCGGAAGTTAGCACATTCCAAGGTGGAATAGGTTTTCCTTTTTCACTCAGTAGCATATCAATGCTCCGCAGCCCACCACCTACGAACAATTGCTTATTGGCCGCCTTCTCATTCATTAAAATCTCTTGCACAACGACCGGAGCTGTCGCCGATGAACTAGAAGCCACGAAAGGTTCTAGCTTCTGAGTAGGCTGGGTCCAGCCTTTGCCATCGTAGAAGCTTTTGGATTCGCCGCGCCAGTAGGTGAGTTCAGAGGTTTTGGCCGTAAACACTGGCGAAGTGTCCACTTGGAGTGGACCTCCTAAAGACTTATCGTTCTGGCCATACCCAGAAGTCGCCACAGCTGGGCTCACTCCCGTCTCCTCCTCATAGAGCTCAAACAAACGATCATACCAATGCGCCCAGCTTACTGGCTTCATTAAAGGCTCGGACTCGGTTTGCTTAGCCGACAACCAACCCACGCCAGACAACATACCAACGACGATCACACTAACTATCAGCCACTGCAAATAATGACGTGAACGCACAGTTGTCACGCGATAGGTCTGTTCGATTCTTGAGAGATTGAGAAGAGCCATCAGAAGCAACCCATAACCTAATGTGCGTATGATTCCTTGTACGGTATCCGCTCCAAATACGAGCTGTATACCTACGAGATAGATCAAGGTAGCCATCACAAACCAAAGACTATGCTGTCTTTGGAGCATTAGAGCTTGAACAACCGAAAGCAGTAATGTCCAACCCATTAGAAACAGGAGCGTGCGCATTTCACCGCTGATCAGATCAAAATGAGCCTGTACGATATAGACAAAATCTTGCGCAAGCGTCCTCACCAACGAGAGGATCCATCCTCCAGCAAGTAAGGTTTCGCGGTTAAACATATATCCGATAAAAACCACAATTATGCTGCACTTTGCCAGCCATCCCCATCCATAAGGGACTCGGAAGCAATCCAGCGCAAGACACAGTGCAAACACAACAAGTATCGGTCCAATTCGGATCAACTCATCGCCCATCCATGCCAAAGGTCGCAGCCATTCCGAGAGAAGGAGAAAGAGCAGCAGGGTGATGAGACCGTCTCGGAAGAGACTATTAGGTTGAGGCGGCGGGCTGTCTGCGCGGAAGATGAGTTTGGATGGGTTGCGGGATGATGGGTCTGGGTGGAATGGATTGGCTTGTGGGCTGCTTAAGGGTGAAGTGCTCAAGTGCGGATTGCTTATATTTGTAGTGCCTAAAGACGAATTGCCTAAAGACGAAGTGCCTAAAGACGAAGTGCCTAAAGACGAAGTGCCTAAAGACGAATTCCTTGCGCTCGAAGTACCTGCGCGCTTATTAAAAAAATGCGAAGTGCGAGAGCGCGCGTGCAGCCCGCGACGTGGTTCAAGCGGTTGCATCGGCAACACCCCCTTGCCTTGGCCACTGGCTCTGCGGATGCGGCACTTCCGTGAAGCTGCAGCCTGCGGCCTGCAGCTGGGAAGCCCCCTCTCGCTCTGCGACCGAGAGGGAAGGCCGCGCGTGCACGTAGATCACGTGCACGGCTCGGCGCCTGGTGCCGCTATCTGCGATCGCGCGCACCAGCGCCACATCCAGCGTCGATGTGATGCACAGCATCGACGCATGCAGCGGCAAGTCTGCCGCCTCTTTCCTGACGAGGTCAGGAAAGGACAGGGCGGGCTTGCCGCCAACGCTCGCGAGTACTTCGTACGCGAGCGTCAGATCGGGGCGAATCGTCGGCGCGATTCGCCTTGTGTTAGAGGAGCTGCAGGCGAAGCCGCAGCTCTCTCGCCCATTGGCGGCGGCTTCGAAGAACCCCGCCGCGAGGGCGACGCCCTTCTCCAGCAGCGGCTGTGCCGCTTCTGCTGGGCCCGCCGCAGGCGTGCTATCGAGCAGCAGCATCCACTTCGTGGAGGCGGCCTGCTCGGGTTCTTTGGTCATCAGACGGCTCAGGCGAGCCGTCGATTTCCAGTGGATGCGGTGATACGGATCACCGCTGACGTAATCACGAACAGAGCTGATCAGCGGCGTTTCGCCCTTGGAACTAAGTGTTGTTGAGCCTTCCTCCGATTGAAAGGTCATCCCGCTTCGTCCCAATGCATCCGGCCTTGGATACACAACATAACGCTGCAAATCTTCCCTCTGTACTCTGCGAAGCGCGAAACCAAAGAGATCCCCTGCCGCAGCTTCAAAATGAGCAAAACGGTAACTGCCTCGCATGAGATGGGTTATTTTGTAAGGCAGCAGAATCGACTTCTGAAACCAAGGGAAAAGCAGCTTGCTATACGTCAGCTTTCTCCCATTTCCTTCATGGATCCAAGTTTCTTTCAACAGCAGCCACGGCATTGGAACCCAGGAACGATGCTGGATCTCCAGCACGATCGTTACATCTTCGCCTGCGAGAAACACGTCACCTAACAGGCGCCGATTCAAGTTCAAACCTTTCAGCGCAAATACATAAAATAATCCGGCCTGTATCCAGATCAACGATAAACAAATCCCAAGATACCACGCAGCGAATCCACCTTGGCGATAAGCCAAATAGATCACCAACACACAACTTACCAGCAATAGCGTCGTCTTCCCCCAGCTTTTCATGTCATGTCCCCTACTTCGCTGTGACATAACGGAGAACTGGTGTTTGCATACCATCTAATAAACCCTGAAGAATGAGATCTGCCGAACGGCCCATCATGCGCGCATCCGAAGTGAGAATAAGCCGGTGCGTCCATACAGGTAAAACCAAATCCTTAATATCATCCGGAACAACAAAGGTTCTCCCTTTCACATAAGCCGCCGTTTGTGCAGCACGCATCAACGCATAAGATGCCCTCGGACTTGCACCTATGTAAAAATCAGCATGATCTCGCGTCGCTAATGCTAAGCGAACGATGAAATCTTTTAACGTATTATCCACATGGATCATGGCCGCTTCCTTCTGCAATTGCACAAACTCATCCTGTACAATCACCGGCTTCAAGCTTTCCAAGGGGTGTCGATCCTGCAAGCGATCCAACATTAGAATCTCTTGATCATGCGTTGGATAGCCAAGTGAGAGCTTCATCATAAACCGATCCATCTGCGCTTCCGGCAACGCATACGTGCCTTCATAATCCATCGGATTTTGCGTCGCGATGACGACGAAGGGCTTCGGCAACTCATAACTTGTGCCGTCAATGGTCACTCGTTTTTCTTCCATCGCTTCAAGGAAAGCAGACTGCGTTTTCGGGGAGGTCCGATTACATTCGTCCGCAAGTACGACAGACGTCATTAATGGCCCTGGCCGAAACTCAAACTCATTGCTTTTGACATTAAAAACAGAAACACCGGTCACATCCGAAGGAAGCAAATCTGGCGTACATTGAATTCTCTTAAACTCGCAACCGATCGTTTTGGCTAACGCGCGTGCTAGCATGGTTTTACCTACACCAGGAACGTCCTCTAGCAGTAGATGCCCGCCGCTCAACATCGCGATAAAAGCTTTCTCTATCGTTTCTCTCTTGCCAACTATCACTTTCTCTACGTTCATGATCATCCGTTCCACAAGAGGCTGCGGTTGATCGAATATTCGGGTTTTCGATGCCATAGACAAGAAGCCTCCTTTATAAGGGTATGCTTCTAGTTTTTCCAGCTCTCAACTCTTTTAGACATTATCCTGCCATTGCAAATAGAGAGTTTTTGAGAATTCGATTATTTTCTTTAAAAAAGTGAAGGGGACGCAGCGCCATAGAAACCTCACGGTAGTCGGGATCCATCACAGCATTCGTAATACGGCCGCCGAGTGATACGATCGTTTTGCGCAGTGGCACGATAATTTGATTATCTTGCATGTTCATATCCGCTAACGAATAAGTGGCTGTTTGCTTGCCTAAAGTGAACAAACTAATGCTTCTATTCACAAGATCATAGTCCATATCATAAATGCCGTAATGGGCATTGGCTGTTTTCGTATCCGCCTGCCACGCCACTTTCCCACCCATCTTCTCGATCAGATAGCGCAGAGGCAACTCTATTTGATTCGCATGCAGCTTATAAATGGAAGGTTCTATGGTAAACGTATTCCCTCCGAGTACATGAACCTGCAGCGGCAAAGCAGCTTGCTTAGCTAGAATACGCGCAGCCTCCGCTTCTTCTTCCATCTTCGCTTTCGCTTTCTCTTCAGCTTCTGCCTCAAGMTTCTGCGCGAGGCGCTTTTCCTCTGCCTGCTTCACGAGATCCGATGGGCTCGGATGAGCGACTGCATATTGCTGCGTTTGATCTATCATCGCTTGGAATTGCTTCATGCTCATGCTCCGCGACCATTTCGGCTTCATGATGGCGAATTGCTTGGGCTTCACTTGATCTGTCAGCGTGGCGAAGGCGTATCCTAACTTTTTGTAGTAGCTAATCACTTGGGGTAATACTTGGACAGAGGATTCATGCCCCGTTCCATCGTGAAACAGAATATTAATTTCGTGATCCAGGGGGGAAGCTTTCACCGTCTGCCAAATTTCATTTACCGGCACATTCGCTCTCTTGGAGTCTCCACTATCGACATTCCAATCCTCCATGATATAGCCTGCTTGCTCCATCAAATAAAAGTAATAGGCGTCAAAATTCGTTGCTGTCCCGCCAGGCGCTCTTACGAGTTGAGGTCGTATCCCCACGATATTCGAAATAACGTCTTCGCTGCTCTGGATTTGGTTCCAAAAGGTTTGAAAATCACTATAAAGCTCTTTATAAACATGATTATAGGTATGATTGCCGATGGCATGACCGTCTTTTACGATTCTTTTGAGTTCAGCAGGATGCGCTTTCGCTTGTTCACCAAGTACGAAGAATGTTGCTTTAACATCTTCTTTATCTAAAATATCCAGCACCTGATTCGTCAACTTGCTAGGACCATCATCAAACGTCAGATATACAGTAGGCTGCTCCGGTGTTACGTAAGTCCTCTCACTCTTCAGTCGCTTCCCTGCTTGAAGCTGCCCAAACGCCTCTTGTACGGACGGATCCCCTTCATTGTCCGCGGCTTTGGCTGGCATGCTGCCAACCAAGAGTGAAACTAGTAAAACAACAACCATCATGATTTGAAATCGTAGTCGTCCGTTGTTTGGGGTTTGTACCTGTGAGCGCATCCGATGATCCCTCCGCATGTTCTATCATTTTGACATCTGATAGATTATATGGGCAGAGGTGCAAGAGTATGACACAAAAAAAGCGATCCCTCTCCGTAAGGAGAAGCATCGCTTCGGGACTTATCATCCCTTTATATGGAAGAAACTGTTCCGCGTATCTCTACTAAAAATAAGTTGACGAATACGAGATTAGAAGCAGCCTATTTCATTTCTATCACAGCATCCAGTACAGACTGCACGTGATTCTTAATTCTCACTTTACTCCATTCTTTTACGATATAACCTTTCTCGTTAATTAGAAACGTCGATCGAATAATGCCCATGTACTCGCGGCCATACAGCTTTTTCAACGCCCATACCCCATACTTCTCTGCTACCTTATGATTGGTGTCTGAAAGCAGGAGGAACGGCAGCTCGTACTTCGCAATAAATTTGTCATGCGAGTTCAGCTCATCCGGGCTGATACCAATCACTTCTACACCTAACTCCGCGAATTTCCCGTTGTAGTCTCGAAAGTCGCAGGATTGCTGGGTACAGGTTGGTGTATTATCTTGTGGGTAAAAATAAATAACAACTTTACGCCCTTTATAATCGGCTAAAGAAACTTTCTCTCCATTGGAGGCAGGCAGCGCGAAGGCTGGTGCCTTACGCTTGGTTACTGCCGTTTCACTTACTTTTTTCAATACGGCTCTCTCCTCTTTCTCGTCTTGCTAGGCAACTCTTGACTTCCTCCCATTATGCGACATTCACCGGATGACATCAAACGAAAAAAAGCTGCCACGAATCGTAATGACTCCTTAGCAGCTTTCTATAATCTAAGATTAAGACCTCACGCTTCCGTTTGCCATGTTGCAATGTGCCTCAATTTATCAGGATTCACGACGATATAGAAAGCCTTGATCTGCCCCTCCTCTAGATGGAATGTCATCACATTATTAGGCTGATTATTCACATACGCAACAATGCCTATTTGTTCGTTCACTGTCGTTACGGTAAAGCGATAGTCCTCCGGTAATTTGGCTAAAATCCCAGACAAGAACTTGGCAATTCGCTCCGCTCCACATATAGGGTTGGTCGCCGCATTCACCTTGCCCCCACCATCAGAGTATAGAATGGCGTCGGATTTCACGATGGTTAACAGTTGCGCGATATTTCCTGACACTAATGCGTGTACGAATTGTTCCACGATCGCTGTCGTTTGTTTCGTTTCACTCGCCCGCTCCGGCGGGAGGCTTATCGCATTCTTGGCTCGGCGGAAAATTTGACGGCAATTCGTGCTGCTTTTGCCAACAATTTCGGCGATTTCATCGTATTCATATTGCAGGACCTCACGAAGCAGGAATACCGCCCGCTCCACCCAAGACAGCTGCTGCAGAAGCAAAAGGTATGCGGTGGATAGAGATTCTTTGTGCGTATACGCGAGTTCTGGTGCGATCTGATGATCTGTGCTTGTCGCGCTTGTCGTCATCAGTGGTTCCGGCAGCCATGGCCCGACGTACACCTCTCGTTTTTTGCTGGCGGAGCGCAGGCTATCGATGCAGCGGTTGGTCACAATTTTGCATAGATAAGCCTTGGGATTGTGAACATGCTCCAGATTCGTCTCATTGGCATACAGAAATGCATCCTGCACCACATCCTCCGCATCCATCACACTTCCCAGCATGCGATACGCTAGTGAAAACATTAACGGTCTATAGCTCAGATAGATCTGCTCGGAAGCTTCTGCTCCTGTGATCTCCATCTTGTCACACCTCCCGATCTACTGGTATCTGTAATAGGATAATTCTAAGCGAACTGAGGCGTTTTTAAAATAGCTTGAGCCGCACGTCTAGCACTTGCCGCCGAGGCATCCGCGAGCATTTCGCCATGACTTGCCCAGTCACCCGCTACAAAGAGTCCTCGAATGCCTTCAACGGCTGGACCTGTTTGCAGATTGGATTTACCCACATGTAAAGTGTCATGGACGACCGTCATGTTCGGCAGAAACTGTTTCGTTACGACTTCTTGCTCCCAACCAGGATGTAGGGTATTCATGGCAGCAGTAAGGGCTTCCTCATCCTCTTTCGGATTACTTTCTCCAGATCCGTTATATTTGACCATATGCACGACGAGTGTACCGTCCTCACTAAGCTTGGCATGTAAAGTGTGATGCGAGAAAAAGATCGGTTGGTCCAACGCAATCGCCACATCTCGACCTGGAACGGAGAGCTTTTTCAAGCCTAAATCTAGGCAGGCAGCTTTCGAAGGGCGCGCTTCGTCCCTCCACTGTTTCAATATCGTTCGGTCTGCGTTCGGGACTAGCATGTAGGTTTCCGATGGGGACGCAGTGCTGATGACATGCGATACCTCTACCATTTCTTCATGGGCAAGTTTGATGCCCTGCACCTGACCGTTCGCGTGTACGATTCCTTTCACGTCGGAACCGCTTATGATGTGGACACCTGCATCAATCGCTTTCTGTTGGAGCTGATCGACGATCATTTGCCAGCCTCCGTGGATGTACAGCACTCCTTTTAATGAGCGCCGTACCTGCCCTAGTACAGGGCCAGCAAGCTGATCTGGATCAAATGTGTACGTTGCCGTTCTGCACAAAGAGTAAAAAATATGACGAACCATTGGATCCGCAATTTCTTGCTCCGCCCACTGTCTAAGCGGTATGTTTTCAACCTTGCTCGCGTCCATTTTGGTTAACCGTATGACGAGTCGCAGAAGTCCCAGTTTCCCTGACCAGGTGAGCAGCTTCGATGTGATCATGCTGAGCAGTGTTGCCGGCATTGGCACGACCCCTTGGTTCCACAGTGCATTGACCTTCGCAGAAGGTGAGCCTCCCTCGATGCGAATACCCAACTCTCGCAGAATGCGAAAAGCATCTCCTGCACGGTATAAAGCATGGCCCCCAAGGTTGAAAAGCACACCGTTTTTCTTATTCGTCATCGCTCTGCCACCCATTCGTCCCGAACGTTCCAGCAGAACCACGCTTCTTCCACCTTTGGCTACTTCAAGTGCAGCAATGAATCCAGCTAAGCCTCCGCCGATGACGGCTGTGTCGTATTTAGTCATGTTCATCATCCTCCAATTTCGCTTTATATCTATAAGGCGAAATTGGCGTGTGTTTTGTGACAAGAGAAGAAAGAATTTTTTGGATGCAGGGCTGAGACGTGAATTGAGGTGGCTGAGGTGAGGAATTGAGGTGATGAGGTGGCTTGTTCTGCGCGCGGGCACAGGTTGAGGTGGTTAGAGTAGCTTGTCCGCGTGTTTAGCTGTATAACCTACAGTTAATTATCGCGGATTTGCTGGTTTTCCCGATATAGCTGTAAAAACTCCAGTTAATTTTATGTAAATTTGAAGAAACGGGACAAACGTTGAAAATTAACTGGAGGAAATGCAGCTAACCCCTCAGAAACGTAAAATACGGTTCGAATAGATGTAGAAAATCCAGTTAGTTGATACGTAACAGCTACGACTGAGCTTGGCTCGGGGTTGGGTTGGGTTGGGT
>NZ_JBFTPF010000104.1:0-14260 GCF_056398345.1 Paenibacillus sp. 01T442 | reverse complement strand
ACCTTATACTGAATGAATCCCTAAGTAAGTAAAAAGTTCTCTTATAAAATCATTCTTTCATCAATGCAATAATACCATATACTGGAACACACGTCTTTATCGTATCGCTTCAAATTTTACTCATAGTCCAGCGGTGGATGTGCTATGACCCTTTCCCCATTCAAACAACTTCATTTTGATGAAAACTAGCCCCCACCTTTAACTACAACATCAGAAATCCTAGACAGCCTTCTAAGGGTTTGAATCCCACCCAAAGGCATTCACATACTCCTATCAAAGCCGTTCTCCTAATAATATTTTCATTATTAAAAAGTATACTTTTTGACAATGAGTAATCATTCAAATGTGGAGCTATAGGCGCTTCATAAAGCAATCAGTCTGATTGCCACCTTCTGGCTCGTGAAGTATTGAATCACGGCTTAGAGGGCTTTTTAGGCGTTCTGGTGATGTTGTAAAGCCAGGGGTGAGGTGGTTTATATCGTCTATGCTCATGTCGGTTTCATAAATGCCGTCAACACTTCTACAGCCCCGGTAAGGATGAATTATGATACGATACGATTACACATAATAATTCCAACATATGGTACAATTGAATCATTAAATCAGGGTGGTAAGAAGGCGATTTTAATGAAAGACATGCAATACTTCATTTGGATTGAAGCGGAACATTGGTCTCAAGGAGAATGGAACATATACGATGGTAATACTGATGCAATAGTTACATTTGAAGATGGGTCAAGATGGGTTGCTTCATTTTTTACGTACAAGAACATACAGACTCTCGCAGAAAAGAATCAACAAACTGGAGAGTGTTTACAAGGAAAGTATTTTTGGGGTAGTGACATGGTACTGGTGGATGAATGCAGTCGTAATCGCATTGAAGAAGTGATTGAGCATTTGATACTCAAAGGAGACTTTCAAGTTATATYTGATAAATGTGTCGAGGTTATCATAGACGAATGAAGGCAGGATTCTAAGCTAAGGGGATTGTTTAGCATGGCAATGCAGAATGTATTGAAGCAAGTCGTAAAAGAAACGATTGCTCCCTTGTTGAAGGAAGAAGGGTTTAAGAAGCAGGGCAATAACTTTGCCCAAGTATTTTCTGACTTCTCAACGACAGTGAACATTCAGTCATCAAAGTGGAATACACAAGATGAAGTTGAGTTCTTTTTCAATACAGGCATTTATATAGAGGAATTATTCGGAACAGTTCATCTATACCCGAAGCCAACTTTTCCAATGGAAATAAATTCAGTTTTACGGATTCGTGGCACTGAACTAACGAAAACCGATAGTTGGTACAAATTGACTATCGATACTAACGTTGAACAACTTAAACGAATGATAATAAAAGACATTGCAGAGTATATACTTCCTCACCTTCGGCAATTTGAAAGTATTTACGATGTAATCAGAGTAATGGAGTTACGTGAGAAAGATGGGATTTACCAGAGTCCCCACCATTTAACGGTAATCTACTGCTCAATAGGTGAAATGGAAAAAGCACAGGAACGCATGTCAAGAGTGTTTAATGAATTGAAGTTGGACTCGCAAAAGGGATTTGCTAGAGGATTGGCAGACCGATTAGGTCTACACGTATAATAAAGAAGTAAGGGAAACCACTCCATCCTCAGAGTGGTTTTTGTCTTTATATGCTGATGTATATTTTAGGTCAAATAGTACTTTGTGCTTAGATACATTGCGGTGACCTGTAATACAAATAGACGCGATAAAACAAACGTCCCACCAGGCTCTATTGCCCGTAACTTGAACAGGCTGCCCATTTAACTATACTTTAACGTAATGAAGCTACCGATCTTGCTGGTAGCTTCGTCCAATAATGTTTATTCAACTCTAGTTTCCCGGTAACTTAATGAAAGCCTAATCTAGCCTCCTTTATTACTTTACGAAGGAACTTATCTCTACGAATTATCCCTCAAAAACCCCATGTACTCATCAAACTTCTTTAAGTCATCAAGTGCATCCTGTATTATATCTTCTACTTCTCCGTAAATTCCTTCAGTAGCTAAATAATATCCGTCACTTAACCGATCTAAAAATGAAAATTGATCTACTGCTTTATCTGACATGCAACCTTGAGTATACAAGCTATAAATGTATGTAAAAAAATTATCTACAGTGATATTTTTGTTAATAAATTCTGATCGTATTTTACCCAACATTATATACATTGGGAGTTCAAATTCATGATTGGCCATATAAAGATTTTAGAATTGATAGTATATCTTCAATCGACTTTGAGCCCGATAGGGAGAGTTCAATAAATTCATAAGGAATGTCATATTTATCAATACAGTTATCCGCCCACTGGATGATATCATCTTTATTTTTATAACTCGTTGCTAAGGCAAGATAATAAAAACCTGCAAGTATTCTTAAGTTATCCATATGTTTTCAATCCTTTGTAGAATTTCATACTTCGTAAAACTATTCCTTTAGAATTCGTTAAAACTTTGAACTATCCTCCCTTTCGTCTAGAGCAAACTGACCTTTTACCTGGTTGTCTCCTTTAGAAAAATAGAAGCCTTGGAAATAAAAGCAACCCGCCCTAAATTGGGAGGGTTGTACTATTTATAAATTAACTTGTAGATCTCATAAAACTTACGTAAATCTTCCAAGTTTCTAGTTTGTAGTTCGGAAGTGAAAACTTCTAGAAACTCGCTTTTTGCCATTTTACCTGAATTACCAATTTCATTAAATTGAAAGAACTCAGATTGAGACATATTCAAAGCTCTTATAATCTTTTCCACAGTTTCAAGCGATACATTTCTTTCTCCTCGCTCTAGTCCTCCTATGTATGAGCTTTGAAGTTCTGCGAGCTCACCAAGCTGCTCCTGGGTTAACTTTTTAATTTTCCTAATTGTTCTTACTCGTTCACCAATCAATTTTGCAAGGCTTGCCACTTTAACCACCACCTGTTTACTACATTAGGTAAGTCAAAGTTTTTTAAACAGATTATTTAACTATAAATTCCATTGATAAAAGAACTTATAAGTACTATATTGGACATAAAACTTCTTGGAGATGACAAAATGCACCCCATGGCCAGCCAGTATGTAATTGAAAATGTTATACAATATAAAATGCGTGGAAAAGTAGCTTACCAAAGTCATTTACCCGCKGCAACAGCCCTAAACATTACATTCGTAAAACCCTTTGATGATCCTTCAGGTAAGGGGTATCAACGTCCAGTTGACCMCAAACGCTGCCATGATTTTGCAGTTTACCTTTCAAAAGGGGCTGATGCTTTATTCACACCTGTATTGCTAAATGCATGTGGAAACTGGGAGTTCTCCTGTTATGACAAGCAGAGACCGAATTATGGAAGGTTACTTTGTAAGGGAAAAGCTTCATTGATGGATGGTCAGCATCGTCTTGGTGGTATTAAAAAGTACGTACAGGAAACAAACTCCGATATTACAATCCCTTTTCTGGCATTTCACTGCCTGGATGATGATGAAGAGATAAGGCTGTTTGATACAATTAATACTAAAGCAAAAGGTATTGGTCTATCACTAAGCAAATATCTGAGAAGAGATTCTGATGATTTGAGTTGGGTTGCAACCGAATTGTTAATGAGAAAGGAAAGTCCTTTTTATCATATCGGTAGTATTATCGGTAAGCGCGTAAAGGGTAGACACATCACGCTACAAAATCTGTATAGAACACTTCATTTTCTTTTCAAAGACGGTGAACTGGTACTTACCCCTAAGGAAGAAAAGCTAAATATAGCTTTGATTTATTATAACGCTATAAAAGAAACTCTTTCAGCAGAATGGCTGGATTATTCTGGTCATCGATTAACACATATCGTATGCCTTGATGCTCTCTCCATAGCTGCAGGCAAAACAATTAAAAAACATTTAGGTAACAACAAAAAGTCTATAGACCATCCATCTTTACTTAAATCCATAAAAAAACTAAAACAAATTGATTGGTCATCAAATGGACCATTGCGCTTTATAAAAGGTTTATCTGGATCGCGAACATTATCAGAAGAATTAACTGAAATAATGATTGGTTAAAAGAGAATGCTCCGTAGAAGGTTTAAAACTGAAAATAAAGCCTGATGAGTTCAGACTATAACTCTATTAATTAGAGCAAGCTAAAAGCCCCACAATGGACTGTGGGGCTTTTAGGATGTGTATAGATAGGACTGGGGAAATAGTATCCAAGTATGATTTTAAATTTCAGCATACAATTCCCCAAAATGTATTTTCATTTGCTCTTTAAGTTGCTTATTTTCCTTTTCAAGATTGCTGACTCTTTTTCTAAGAGAGGCTATGATAACATCCTTCGAAGCATCACTCATATTACGTTTTACTTGCTTTGGGGAAGATAAGCCTAGTTGTTGCTTCCGAAGTGTCTCAATTCTTTCTCGCAAATCTTTATTTTGATAAATAAACCCTTTTGAGATTTTCGCTTCTTCTGAAACTGTATTAAAGTTTATTTTCATTTGTTTTTTTATCATTGTTCGGAGAGCTTCTTCTACTTTTTTAACAGACATTTCTGTTTTAGCTTTTGCGTGGAAGAGAAGCCCTGAGTAATTTGGATTACTATTCGCCATTATAATTCCACCTGCTTCCGTTCTACTTCTGTGTATTCTCGATTTGATTTAGGCATTCCCATAATACCATCTGAACTGGTTAGTGCCGCAGCAATCTCTTTGTATGCTCGAAGTTTAGGTTGAATAACTTCTACCGAACGAATTCGCCCCGTCCTTGTATAAATCTCAATATCCTTTTCAATCTTCTCAATATGTTGTTGGTAATATGGGAGAAACGTTTGATCTACATGCAGACTTGGGCATTTGTTTTTTATACACGGAGCCTCGATATTATCGTTCAAAAAGCTACAATTTATCTTAGGACTTTTTATACAAAACCCATGATCCAATCGAATAGAATCAAGATTATGCCTAATCCATTCTAACTCAAGTTTATTTTCTTCAGCTTGCTGGACTATGTCTGCTTCGATTACACTGCCATTAGTATCAAGCCTAACTGCGCCCAGATTTTTAACTCGTTCCCATTCTTTTCTAACTGTACGATCATGAATCTTCGCATATACAAGCGTCATTTCAGGGCTTAAATGTGCCATTAATTTTTGTACATGAAGGAGACTCATCCCGTTATTAATTAAAGTAACCCCATAGCGATGACGAAACGCATGATTATTAAATCTATAAATTTCACCCGATTCACCCATGATATTGCAGTTATGAGCCATCTTGTTCAAATGATAAGAAATTGTAGTTCTGAGATATGGTTGTCCTTTTTTCTTACCTGAAAAAATAGGAAATAAATAGTCATCTGGGTTTTCGCTTTCCTGCATATTTTCGCTGATATAATCCTTTTGCGCCTTTACCAAATTTGCAATCTCTTCGGAAATCGGGACCTTATGATATTGCTCATTTACTTTTCGTTGATCACCCGAAATCCAATATCCGTCTTCCTGATCCAATAAACAATTTAATTTTAATAATAAAATATCACAGCCGCGAAATCCGGTTGCTTCCATCAATACAATGACTGGAACGATTTCACTCGGTAGCTGATGGAAATTATCTATTACCTGATTCCAAATATGATCAGGGATATATTTAAGATTTTCAGGTTTAGTTTTTGTTTGTTTCGATTTATCCACTGGAAGAATTAACTTCTTTCTATGCATTCCAGGGGCCTCTTCAAACTCATGTTGTTGGAGATATTGAATAAATGTCTCTAACGTATTAAGGCAATGGTTGATGTGACTTTCAGACGCGGACTTTCCAACATTTCTCCCAATATTACTCCCTAAACCCATGGGATTTTCCACAATAAACCTTATAAACCCTATGATGTGGGTTCTATTCAGTGCATTTAAGTTAACCCAATTGGGATAATATTGATCAATATAGATGAAAAATGTCTTTAATGCATTAAGTGAATAAAGAGCGGTACTCCAAGCGAGCGACTGCTGAATAACAACTCTTTGACAAAAATATGTTTTTACTATTTCTCTAAAAGGAAGACCGATCTTTCGAAAATCCATATGATAGTGAGCACTTGTTTTGTTAAAATCAATACCTAACTTACGAACATCCCACCTATCTCTCTCTATTTCAGAGCGATTGTCGTTTAGATTGCTAATAAATTCATACAACATGTTGTAAAATGTGATTCGTGCCTCATAGCATGTGCTGTTTTCTTTTAGGCTTAAAGAGGAGACATACAACCTGAATTGAGGTAAGAATTTCTCGATTGGCACATCTAAAATAGATGAAATGCCCGGAAAATTGTTTTTAATAAATTCACCCAAATCTCTTAATGCAGGCGAGTAGGTACTCCATACTGTACTAACCGATGCTTCTTCACTAGTCAAGCGATTATAAATGAATTTTTTCAATTCACTTATCAATGTTTCACTTTTAAAAACTTGAAAATCAATTATTCTTCGGGAACTAGGGAATCTAGTATTGCCTGGATACTCGCTAAGTCTCCATATATCAGAATMATAATACCCCCGAAAATCTTGGGTAATATGCTCATMTAGATCCAATGCTTCGAAATTGACCCTTTGAACCGAATTTTCTATGTTTCCCACCCAATATCGACCACCTAGAATTAGCGTTGAGGATATTCCCTTTTTTCTTTAGGGATTCCCATAATACCATTACTCACTTTAATTTCTTGAACGATTTGTTTATATCTCGCTAGCTTAGGGGTAATAATTTCAATTGAACGAAACCGACCAGTTTCTTTATATACCTCAATATCATTTTCCATTTTATTTATTTGTTCCTCGTAATAATCAATAAACGTGCTGTCTACATGAAAACTCTTACACTTATTCTTAATACATGGAGGATCTAAGGTAGACTCAGAAAAATCGCAATGTTGACTTGGGAGCTTAATACAAAAACCATGATCAAGGCGTATTGAGTCCATATTATGTCGAATCCATCGTAGCTCAATACCAATTTCGCTAGCATGCTGCTCCTTTTCTGTAGATTGCATTAATCCATCTGAATTAAATCTTAAACCGCTATTCTTCCTGGACTTTTCCCACTCAATACGAAGTGTTTGATCAAGTAGTTCTGCATAGAGTAGAGTGATTTCAGGACAAGCATGAGCCATTAGCTTTTGAATATGAACGACATTCATGCCGTTATTGACCAAAGTTACACCATATCGATGGCGAAAAGCATGGTTATTAAACCAAAAAACTTCACCATTATTATCAACAATTTTACATTCAAACGCCATATTATTAAGATTCCGACTAACAGTAGAACCAAGTGGTGGTAACCCTTTTCTTTTTCCTCTTGTGATAGGAAATAGGTAATAATTAGGGTTATCCTCGTTGGACAACGAGTTATTAATAAATTGAATTTGAGCCTTTACTATATCAGCAACTTCTTTTGAAACAGGAACTTTATGATCAATTTTCTCAACTTTTCTTTGAAGTCCTCGAATCCAAAACCCATCTTCCTGTTCTAATAAACAATCCAACTTTATTTGCAGAACATCGCATATACGAAAACCGCTTGCTTCCATAAGTATAATTATTGGCACCATTTCTGAGGGAAATGAACTAATATTCTCAACAACCTGATCCCAAACATAATCGGGAATATAATTTAAACTATCTGCTTTCCTTTTTTTTTGCTGTGGTCTATCTTCTGGCAAAATTAATAGTTCGACATCCTTTAGAGGCGCTTCTTCAAATTGGAAAAGCTGAATGTATTGTAAAAATACCTCTAAGCCTATAATAGTTCTATAAACACTATACTCAGATCTTTTAGAACCAGCTTTTGAGCTATTTCCTCCCATAGGCGTAAATCGGATATGTTTAATAAATTCATTGATATCCGATCTGGATAGATTCCTTAGATTTCTCCAATCAGAATGCCGTTGTATGATGAATCTGAAAAATAAACGAAGACTAGCTAGATAATAAACAGCCGTTGCCGGCGCTAAATCTGCTTTGAGAAATACACGCTCATGAATATACCTTTTACACAACTCCTTGAATGTTACCGGTATTAAAGTGAAGTCTATGTAACGTTCTCCAGAAGTAATATTGAAGTCAATATTCAACTTACGGATATCCCATCTATCCTTTTCTAATTCCTGTACATTATCATACATCTCTTCAAAAAAAGAGTAGATGGATTTGAATGCTGTTAAACGCATATTATCCGACGTACCGGCAGACTGCCATCTTGAGTTTGACTGAGTAAGGTATCTTTTACTTATTATTGGTTTTCCAATTTCCAACAGATATGTCCGAAAACGTGTAAGAAATTCCTCTAATGGAAGTTCCGTAATGGATTCCATACTAGGATAATATCTGTGCAAGAAATTCCCAAGACTTTTTAGAACACTGCCATAATTTCTCCAAACCGTAGTGACTGTCAATTCATCAGTCGATAACTTATAGAAAAAATAATATTTAATTTCATTTTTGATTGCAGAATTTTGAAGGTAACCAAAATTTATCCCTCTAGGGGTCTTAATCCATTTTTCTTCTTCTTTCTCGTCCAATAAAGGAAAATCGATTGCTGCCCAAATGTCATTTTCGTAATAACCGACTACCGCAGTATTAATTAATTGCAAATGCTCATTGGAAGGTTTTAAGTTATAAGTTGGATTTCTCATGATTGTTTTTCCCTTGTTTTTTTTCTTGAGCCGCCTGATACTCCTGTCGAATCGTCTCATCTGATGGATGGATATACAGATCAATCGTTGTTTGAACTTGTGCATGTCCAAGCAGTTCTCGCAAAATAGCTGCGTCGACCCCATTTTTATGTAATTCAGTGGCATAGGTATGCCTTAGCATATGGGGTGTAAAATCTATACCACATTTTCCTTTAATCCGTTTGACAAAAGAACGTACCGCTCTATCCTGCAAAGGTTCACTCTTGTTAGGTCCAGTTAGATTGATAAAGACAAAGTTTGTATCAACATCAGCTGCATGGATATCAAAAATATACTCTTGAAATAAATTCATCGTGTTTTCTGAGACATAAACGAGTCTTCCTTCTCCTGCAACAGTTTTTGAATCTCTTACTTTTATGCTATTGCTACCAATATCGAAATCCTCGATCCATAGAGCAATCGCTTCGCCAATTCGTAATCCACCTTCGTATAATATGTGAATTAAGAGTTTATCCCGCATATTACTACAAGCATTATGTATCTGTTCTATCTGTGTTTGAGTCAGAGTCTTGACTGTTCGTCTAGGTGGCTTGACTTTCAGAATATTCTTAGCAATCTTTTTACCTTTTGTTATGTGATGGAGAAAGGACTTGAAAGTCACACCTTTTCTTGAAGACTCTTTGGTGACACCTTTCAAAATATCTTGGTCAATTTCATCTGTACGCATTAAAAAATCATAGAAGCCCACAACACAGGTAATAACAGGGTTTACTGTGTTCTCGGATCTCTTAGCTACAACAGGCGCAATTGGTGAGACTTTATCCGTCCTATAAGGACTTCTTAACCATCCGATAAATCGAGCAAGTGATCGAAGATTTGCGTTTGTGTATGATTGGTCAGTTTCATTTAAATATTCAAAATACAGTTTCATATGATAACAATATGTTTTGAGGGTATTAGGTGCTCTACCGATATCATCTAGATATTTGAGATACTTGATTACAGGGATAATAGGAGAACCATCAGAATCTAATAACATATACCTAGTTTTACCTTCTCCATTAATAATGGGAACAAATACTTCTTGTACCTTCATAAATCCCCCTTCTCCTAACATAAATATAAAAACAAGCTCCCGCGCCTTCGCTTGGGCTACATTTACCACTCTTTACTAAATATATCGTTATAAACTATAAAAACTATAATAGTTTAATATAGATAATAAAAATATAAAGAAAGAAAAAAGAAGTAGTTACTAACATTGTATACGTTAATAACTACTTCTTATTATAGTCTAAATAAGTCAGCCAAGAAGATCGTTCGTTCCCCACCCTTGTTCCCCTTACTCATCGCAATTCCCCCCGCATATTCATCAGCATAGTCATAAGCTCAGCCTTGACCAAACTACGAAGCATCGTGAAATGATGAATGTAACCTCGAACTTTGTATTCGACTTGAATCCCTAAAGCATTCATTTCCGTGTGAATCACCTTAATCTCTCGCTGCTTCATCTTGCTTTTCAACTGTTGTAATTCTGGATAAATCCCCATCTCAACCTCTCTGAGATAGAAAAGAATATGATTATAAACAATTTTATCTTTATAAACCTTAAGCTCCTCCATGTCTCTTGCTAGCATATCAAGCAAAATCGGCAACAGTGTGTATTCCTTAATCATTTGAACATCCTCTTCTGTCTCTACTCTTGATGAACCACTCATGTTCTCACCACCATATGCGAACATATATTCGTTTTTCCATATTATATACCGAACACGTATTCGTTATGCAAGTGGTTTTTTGGATATTTTTTAACCAATAAAAGGATGAACTACAGTTAATTTCAATTACTCTACCTAATTTTTACCTATTTATTGAAAACAAGCATCGCCTTACCGCCAATTTGTGCCAAACACTTGAAGTCGCACCCAGACATGTCATATTAAATATTCATCATTCAGGCGGATGTCCAAGAGTTCAGGTAATTGCCTGCATTAAATAGTTTAGAAACCTATAAAAAAGGACCTTACGGAGTTTACCCAAAGGCCTTTCGCAGCTATTTCATTAGATCAGTAAGCGTAGCAGCCATTACACCAAATATCACAGGAGAGCTTTGTGTCACCCCTGTTATGCCCACATCGGCATAGCCAAAAACGCCACAAACAGAGCATCTCACGCTCCACATGTGGCATTTTCATCATGCAGCTATCGAAATATAGACCATAATCGAATCAAGTGAAACGTGTTGTTCGGATCAATCTTTTGCGCCAGGATAAACGTTAAAATCTGGTGTGTCTGGTTCCCGCTGAGTTTCTCACCGAAAATACCCGCAGCAAGACCGATTAGACGCGTAACCTTCGCCGTGTTTTGTAAATCTGCCTTCGTGACGCCTTGCAGCAGCATTTTAATGCGTTCCTTTACCTCAGGGTTTTTCATCTTGAACTTTACACGCTCCACGAGCGCAGGATCGATGCCATATTGCTGATAACTCATACCCGCACCTCCGATACCCGTCATGCTCCTATCTTATGAGTGAATGTAGGCAAACTTGACTGAGGCCGATGCATATAAAAAAACCTATGACGTTAGTTTTAAGTGGTACAAGCCATTTTGCAGCAAAATGACCAGTACTCGGGTGGCTTTCCTCTTCTATGAACGCAGCGCGTGCGGATCCGGAGGCGCGTTGAGGTACCTATGCATCGCGGCGGTGTCGTATAAATGGAAAAGGTACAGCTAAATTCGAGCTATTTATCGAAAAATAACAATTAACTGGATTTCATGCATGTATTCTGATCAAAAATGCGAAGAACTTCTAAAATCATTGATTTTACCTACATAATATCCATCTAATCTTCAATTTTGGAAGTTTTCAAAGAAAATAGCTGGCGTTTTTCCAGTTAAATTGTTTAGGGGTAGGTGCGCGGCCGGCAAGGAGGGGCTTGGAGTTCAGGGGTTCAGGAGTTGAGGTTCAGGTTCAGGTTCAGGTTCAGGTTCAGGTTCAGGTTCAGGTTCAGGTTCAGGTTCAGGTTCAGGTTCAGGTTCAGGTTCGGGTTGAGGTTCAGATTCAGATTCAGATTCAGGTTCAGATTCAGGTTGAGGTTCAKGTTCAGATTCAGGTTGAGGTCGAGCTTCGGGGTTCGGAGGTTCTCAGTTAGCCATCCCACCTAACATCCCACAAAAAAACAGCCACCGTTCCCGGCAGCTGTCCCTTCATTTACATATACATGGCGATGAGAATGACGCAAATGCAATTTAACGCAATGAGTAGCGGAAAGCCCACAACAAACGAAGTATGCTTCGTTTTGTGACGCCACATGCGCATGCCGAGCCAACCGCCTATCCCACCGCCGAGAGCAGCGAGTAGAAACAGGCGTTTTTCCGGTACGCGGCGTCCGCCTTTTTTGGCTTGTCCTTTGTCATGTCCMATCTCAACAAACGTAATGATATTCATCAATAATAAATAAATGAGAAAATAAGTCACGGCCGTACACCTTCATTCCCCTAAAATAGTGCAACTACTCCTATCTTAAAAGGGAACGCGCTAGGGGTCAACTTGTGTCCCCACCATGATCTACTAATCTAGCACTTCGCTGTCAAAAATATGAGCCCGCTCCAAATACGCCCTGAGCGGCATGAACGAAGCTCCCGTCCAGAAGGTCGAGTCGCCGACTAATTCAGCCGCATCATCGCGCGCCTGCTCCATAACTTCGAAATCCGCCATCATATCGGCGATGCGGAACTCCGGCAGCCCGCTCTGCTTCGTGCCGAAGAAATCCCCCGGCCCGCGCAGCTCGAGATCGCGCCGCGCAATCTCGAAGCCGTCGGTGGTCTCCGTCATCGCCTTCATGCGCTCCTTGCCGACCTCCGTCTTCGGGTCGGCGATGAGCACACAGAAGGACTGGTGCTCGCCCCGCCCGACCCGGCCGCGCAGCTGGTGCAGCTGTGACAGGCCGAAGCGGTCGGCGTCGTAGATCACCATCAGCGTGGCGTTCGGCACGTCCACGCCAACCTCAATCACCGTGGTCGACACGAGCGCCTCCACGGTGCCTTCCTTGAAGGCGCGCATGATCGCTTCCTTCTCCTGCGCGCTCATACGCCCGTGCAGCAGGCCGATCCGCATCTGCGGAAAATGCTGCTGCAACTGAATGTGGACATCGATCGCATTCTGCACGTCCAGCTTGTCCGACTCCTCGATGAGCGGACAAATAATATACGCCTGACGGCCTGCGGCCACCTCGCGCTGAATAAAGCCGAGCACACGCTCCAGCATCGCATGCTGAACCGCGTACGTCTTGATCGGCTTACGTCCCTTCGGCAGCTCGCGCAGCGTCGAAACGTCCATGTCGCCGAACGCCGTAATCGCCAGCGTGCGCGGGATCGGCGTCGCCGTCATCGTCAGCACGTCCGGATTCATCCCTTTGCGCCGTAGGATGCTGCGCTGGTTCACCCCAAAGCGATGCTGCTCGTCCGTCACAACGAGACCTAACTGGCGGAAATACACATCCTCTTGAATCAGCGCATGCGTCCCAACCAACACATGGATCAAGCCCATCTGTAAAGAGGCCAGCAGATCCCGTCGCTGGCGGTCTGTCACGCTTCCGGTCAGCAAAGCGACCTGCAGCCCATAAGGCTCGAACAACGTGCTGAGCGAGCGATTATGCTGCTCAGCKAGGATCTCCGTCGGCACCATCAGCGCGCCTTGGTAGCCAGCCGTAACCGTCGCGTAGAGCCCTATAGCCGCGACGATCGTCTTCCCCGCACCGACATCGCCCTGCAGCAGTCGGTTCATCGCGTAGGGCTCCTGCATGTCGTGCAGGAGCTCACCAACGACCTTCTTCTGCGACTCCGTCAGTTGGAAGGGGAGCGCGCGCACGAAGGCGCGTACAGCAGGCAGATCAACCTGCTGCTTCAAACCATCCGTGCGGCTGCGCGTCACCGCCCGGTAAGCCTGAAGCTTGAGCTGGAAGAGGAACAGCTCCTCATACACCATGCGCCCCCGCGCCTGCTTGCCCTCCTCCACGCCACTCGGCGTGTGGATAATAGCCAGCGCCTTGCTGCGCGACATAAACCCATACCGGTCGGTGATACTCGCCGGCAGCACCTCACGGATCAAGGCGCTGTACTGTGTCAGCGCCTGCCCTATGATCTTACGCATCCATTTCTGCGTAATCGTGCCCGCAACAACCGAATACACCGGCTGAATGGTGCCGGTGTTCGAATCCCCTTGTCCGGGAAACTCCGAATCGGACACACTCATTTGCCGACGCTTGGCGTCCCATTTGCCAGTCAGAACAATCTCCTGCTGTGGCCGCAAGCGATCCTTCAAGAAATGGCGATTGAACCACACCGCCGTCAACAGAAAATCGTCGACCATCACCTTACAGGATAGACGGGATTTGCCGCTGTAGCGCTGCAGCACCGGTTCCCCAATGATATAGCCCTTCACGGTGACACGGTCGCCATCCTTCACACTAGCTAAATCACGAACCGTGTAATCCTCGTAACGAAATGGCACATATTCGAGTAAATCCATAACTGTAAAAACGCCCATGGCGTTTAGCTCAAGTGCTTTTTGAGCGCCAACTCCATGGACTTCACGT